>JAYVNC010000280.1:0-10536 GCA_043758655.1 Novosphingobium sp. | reverse complement strand
TGATCAACCCGCCCTTAATTCCTCTGCCAGCAACCGAAATTCCTCGGCTCGCGGCGAATTCTTGCGCCACACCAGCGCAATCTCGCGATTGGCGTTGTCGGATTTGAGCTGCCTTGCCACGACCTGAGTGCCGTTCAATATCCCCGCATCGATCGCCATTTCGGGCAACATGGTGAGTCCCAGGCCATTATCCACCATCTGCACCAGCGTGTGCAGGCTGGTGCCGATCATCGTCGCGGAGGCGCGCAGTTCTGGGCGGTTGCAGGCGGCGAGCGCGTGGTCTTTGAGGCAGTGGCCGTCTTCGAGCAACAGCAACCGGCTCTCATCGATCATGTCAGCCGAGACTTCCGCCGGGGGATCGCGCGGGTCATCCTTGGGGAACGCAACGTAGAGCGCGTCGAGCTCGATGGTTTCCTTTTCCACCTCGCCGGTGGGGAAGGGGAGCGCGAGCAGCACGCAATCGGCGCGGCCGTGGTGTAACGATTCCATCGCGGCGGCACTGGTTTCTTCGCGCAGATAAAGCCGCAGGGCAGGGCGCTCACGCCGCAGGCGGGGAAGCATGCGCGGGAGCAGGAACGGCGCGATGGTCGGGATCACGCTCATCCGGACCTCGCCTGAAAGCGGTTGGCCGGCGCTCTGAACCATGTCGGTCAATTCCTCCGCCTCACGCAGGACGCGGTGCGCCTTGGCGACCACGGCATTGCCCAGCGGGGTGAACCGCACCGCGCGTTTGGTACGCTCAACGAGCACCACACCGAGCAGCGTTTCCAGATCGCGCAGACCGGCGGAAAGCGTCGATTGCGAAACAAAACAAGCCTCCCCCGCGCGGCCAAAATGCCCATGCTCGTGCAGCGAGACGAGGTATTGGAGCTGTTTTAGGGTGGGGTGGTAGGTGGTCATGCCGCCTGTTTCGGCCGGGCGCTCAATTCGATCCCCAATTCGTCAATCACCCGCAACAGCGTTTCCAGCGTTGGATTTCCACCCGTGCGCAAGCCAGTGTAGAGGCTAGCCCGGCTGATCCCGGTTGCCTTGGCCATGGTGCTCGGCCCGCGCGCGCGGGCCAGAGTCCCAAGCGCTGCGGCGATCACCGATGCGTCATGGCTTTCCAGTGCGTCGGAGAGATACAGCGAAGCCTCCTCCGGGGTGCGGATATAGGCTGCGCTGTCAAAAGGTGTGGTTGTAACTTTTACCATCGTAGTTCCTTTCATAGCCTGTTGTCGGTCAAAGCATTTTTCGGGCAATCTGAATCGAGCGAGCCTGATCCGATTTGTCGCTGCCGGCGAGCAAGATCACTAAGCGACCCTCTTCAATTGTGTAGTACAGGCGATAGCCCGGGCCGAAATCCACCTTCATTTCTGACAGCCCGCCACCAAGCATTTTGCAAAACCCGAAATTGCCCGCGCGCAGCCGGTCAATCCGAGCGGTGATGATGGTCTGCGCTTTGCGATCTCGCAGCGCCGCCAGCCATTTTGCGAAGACGTCGGTCTGATTTACCTCATAGGGCATGTGTAGTTTACTATACAAATGAATGGGGTTTGTCAAAGCAAACCAAATTAATCGGTTCCCACCGCAGCTTCCGCCACCTCAACCACATCATCAACATGCGTCATCTTCATCTTGCCGTTGACCACAGCAAAAGCCAGCTTGCCTTCGACCAGATCGAGCGCATCCTTGCCAAAAATCTCGTACCGCCAGCCTTCGAGCAGCGACAGGTTTTTGCGCACGCCCGCAGCGAGCAACTCCAGATCATCGCTGCGCGCGAGCAGCCGCGATGCCACATCAATCTCACGGCTGCGAATTTTGAGCAGCAGCTTAAGCAGGTCCGCGACCAGTGCGCCTTCCTTGCCCAGCGGTGCACCGCGCGGGGTGCGCGGTGGCAGCTCGTCGTCGGTCATCGGCGTGGCGGCGGCGAGGGCGGCCATCATCCGGCGGCCAATTTCATTCTCGCGCCAACCGGCGGAAAGCCCGCGCACTTTGCCAAGATCGGCCTGAGTTTTCGGCGGATGGCTGGCGATGTCGGCGACGGTTTCATCGCGGGCAATGCGCCCGCGCGGGATGTTCTTGTCCTGCGCTTCGAGTTCGCGCCAGCGCGCCAGCGCCTTCAGCCGCCCGAGCATCGCCGGATTGCGGCCCGAAGCCTTGATCCGGTGCCAGGATTCGTCGGGATCGTTCCGGTAGCCCTCAGGATCGGCGAGCTTTTCCATTTCGGCATCAAGCCATTGCCCGCGCCCGGTCTTTACCAAACGGTTTAGGAGCTTCGGGAAAATCTTCGCCAGATGGGTAACATCGCCGATGGCATATTCGATCTGCCGGGCATCGAGCGGACGGCGCGACCAATCGGTGAACCGCGCGCCCTTATCGACGACAATCCCGAGCCACGATTCGACCAGATTGGCATAACCGATCTGTTCGGACTGGCTCACTGCCATCATCGCAATCTGCGTGTCGAATATTGGATGCGGGGTTTTGCCGGAAAGGTTGAAGATGATTTCGACATCCTGCCCGCCAGCGTGGAAAACCTTCAGCACGTCCTCATTGTCCACCAGCAGATCGAGCAGCGGCTTCATATCGATACCCGGCGCCATCGGATCAATCGCCGCGGCTTCCTCGCCGTCAGCGATCTGGATCAGGCACAGTTCGGGCCAATAGGTGTTTTCCCGCATAAATTCGGTGTCGACGCAGACGAAGTCCGCTTTGGACAGCCGTTCGCACAGTTTCTTGAGCGATGCGGTATCGGTAATCAGGTCATGGATAATCATGTTTCGGTTCTATAATTGAGCCCGTGCGGGCTCGCGGCTTGACAAAGAAGCAGCCATCGCCTGTTAGCCGCCCCATTCACACATATCCCCTGCCTTATTGCAGGCCATTTGGAAAGACCGCGATGCACGCCTATCGTTCACATACCTGTGGAGCGTTGACCGCAGCCCAAGTTGGCGAAACGGTTCGCCTGTCAGGCTGGGTCCACCGCAAGCGCGATCACGGCGGGGTGCTGTTCGTCGATCTGCGCGATCATTATGGCATCACGCAGATCGTTGCCGATAGCGATAGCCCGGCGCTGGCGGTGCTTGAAGCGCTGCGGGTGGAAAGCGTTGTAACGATTGATGGCAGTGTGAAAGCGCGCAGCGAAGGCACGGTGAACCCCAACCTGCCAACCGGCGCGATTGAGGTCTATGCGCGTGGGAGCACTGTGCTGTCAGCCGCCGAAGAATTGCCGATGCCAGTGGCGGGCGAGCAGGAATATCCTGAGGAAATCCGCCTGCGTTACCGGTTCCTCGATCTGCGGCGCGAGACTTTGCACGCGAACATCATGACGCGCACGGCGGTGATCAAGGAAACCCGGCGGCGGATGGAGGACATCGGCTTCACTGAGTTTTCCACGCCGATCCTCACCGCGTCCAGCCCTGAAGGCGCGCGCGATTTCCTCGTGCCGAGCCGTATCCATCCGGGCAAGTTCTTCGCGCTGCCGCAGGCGCCGCAGCAGTACAAGCAATTGCTGATGGTCGCCGGGTTTGACCGTTATTTCCAGATCGCCCCGTGCTTCCGCGATGAAGACCCGCGCGCTGATCGGCTTCCCGGTGAATTCTACCAGCTTGATCTTGAGATGAGCTTCGTCACCCAGGAAGAGGTATGGGAGACGATGGAGCCGGTGATGGCCGGAGTTTTCGAAACTTTTGCCAAGGGTGCCGCGGTAACGCCAGCGGGTGAATTCCCGCGCATTCCCTATGCCAAGGCGATGCTCGATTACGGCACCGACAAGCCGGATCTGCGCAACCCGCTGATTATCCGCGATGTGACTAGTGAATTCACGCAATCGGGCTTTGGCCTGTTCGAAAAGATCGTCGGTTCAGGCGGCAAGGTGCGGCTGGTTGCGGCTCCCGGAACTGCCGAAAAAAGCCGCAAGTTCTTTGATGATATGAACGACTGGGCGCGATCAGAAGGCCACGCCGGCCTCGGCTATGTCACGCGCAAGGCGGGAGTATTCGGCGGACCGATTGCCAAGAATCACGGCGAAGAGAAAATGACAGCGCTGTTCGACGCACTCGGCCTCGGGCCTGATGATGGCGCGTTTTTCGCAGCGGGCAAGGAAGAGCAGGCGGCGAAACTGGCGGGGCAGGCGCGTTCACGCGTGGCCGAGCAACTCGGTCTGATCGAGAGAGACGCGTTCCGGTTTTGCTGGATCATCGACTTCCCGTTCTACGAATGGAGCGAAGAAGAAAAGAAGGTCGATTTCGCGCACAATCCGTTCTCGATGCCGCAAGGGGGGCTGGAGGCGCTGCAAACGCAGGATCCGCTGACGATCAAGGCCTATCAGTACGATATGGTCTGCAACGGCTATGAGCTGGCATCCGGCTCAATCCGCAACCAGCATCCCGATCTTATGGTCAAAGCCTTCGAGCTGACGGGGCTAACCCAAGCCGATGTCGAGGAACGCTTCGGCGGCATGTACCGCGCGTTCCAGTATGGCGCACCGCCCCACGGCGGCATGGCGGCAGGGGTGGACCGTATGGTCATGCTGCTGTGCGGCGTGCAGAACCTGCGCGAGATCACTCTGTTCCCGATGAACCAGCGCGCCGAAGACTTGCTCATGGGCGCGCCATCCGCTCCCGAGCCCCGCCAGATGCGAGAATTGCATTTGCGGGTGGTGGAGCAGGCGAAGGGGTGATTGTATTAATGGTGAAAATGTGCTACACAGTTTCACATGAAGAACATCACCATTACCGTAGATGATGAAACCCACCGTGCTGCGCGTATCCGTGCGGCAGAGCTGGGGACGTCGGTGTCGGCGCTGGTCAAAGATTATTTGAACGGATTGGCGGTCGGTTCGCAGGCAATATCGGGAGTGCGTGATATGCAAATGTCGTTCAAACACGCCGCCCCTGTGCCGGACGGGCCTCCGTGGCTGGTCGGCGGCAAGTGGGTTTACACGCGCGATGGCAAGCCTCGGCAGCCGGGATCAATGCGGAAGCCGGGCAAGTTTACCGATATTCCCGAAACGCCCGATTGGTTGATCGAAGTGATGGAGCATTGGGACGAATCGGACTTTGATCCGCTGCCATGAAGTTGCTGCTCGATACCCAGTCGCTGATCTGGTGGCTCAACGATGATCCCAAACTTGGGCCGCGCACTCGGTCGCTAATCGCTGCATCACAGAGCGTCGTGCTGGTGAGCGTAGTCAGCTTTTGGGAAGTTTCGATCAAGCATCGGATCGGCAAACTTGATGAGCGCGGCTCAGAACTGATGAATGAAGCTCAGTCGTCAGGCTTTGAGATCGTTGAAATTGAGCGAGAACATTTGGCTGCGCTTGAAACTTTTGTTGCCATTCCGGGCCACAAGGATCCGTTCGACCATTTGATCCTAATCCAAGCTAAAGCCTGCGACGCAGTTCTCGTCACGAGCGATCGCCAATTGCGCGGGTATGACGTCCGGTGCCTGTAACGGGCATCCCCCCTCTTGCCAGCGCGCTTTGGCTTCTCTAGGGCGTTTTCACGAATTTCATCTGCCGTTCACAAAGGGAACCATCCATGAGCGACACCGCTGACCGGGTTAAAAAGATTGTAGTCGAGCACCTCGGGGTTGAGGCTGACAAGGTTACTGAAGATGCGAGCTTTATCGATGATCTGGGCGCAGACAGCCTTGATATCGTTGAGCTGGTGATGGCGTTCGAAGAAGAATTCGGCGCCGAAATCCCCGACGATGCGGCTGAAAAGATTGGCACCGTTTCGGATGCGATCAAGTTCATTGACGAGAATAAGGGCTGATCCAGCCCGAAACCCCCGGCCGCCCGGAGCCTGTCGATGGGCGGGAACCGGATTAAGGGATTTAAAATTCGGCAGGCTCAACCGCTCAGGTGGTTGGGCCTGTTGTGTTTTCGGAGAGTAAAATGCGGCGAGTAGTGGTTACCGGATTAGGGATGGTCACGCCTTTGGGCGCGGATGTGGAAACAACTTGGGCGAATATTCTCGCCGGAAAGTCTGGCGCGGGACGGATCACCCATTTCGATGCCAGCGACCAGAAGTGCCTGATCGCCTGCGAGGTTAAGCCCGCCGACCATGAATATGGCTTCGATCCGGGCAAGCGAGTCGATCACAAGGTCCAACGGCAAGTCGATCCGTTTATCATCTTTGGCATTGATGCCGCCGGACAGGCGCTCGAAGATGCTGGCCTCACCGAAATGACCGAAGAAGAATCGGAGATGGCCGGTTGCTCGATTGGTTCGGGCATCGGCGGCCTTCCCGGTATCGAAAGCGAATCGCTGGTGCTGGCGGAAAAGGGCCCGAGCCGGGTCAGCCCGCATTTTGTTCACGGCCGCCTGATCAATCTGATCTCGGGGCAGGTCTCAATTAAATATGGCTTGCAGGGGCCGACCCACGCGGTGGTTACCGCCTGTTCCACCGGCGCGCATTCGATTGGCGATGCTGCGCGGATGATCCGCGATGGTGATGCTGATGTGATGCTCGCGGGCGGCGCGGAAAGCACGATTTGCCCGATTGGCATTGCGGGCTTTGCGCAGGCGCGGGCGCTCAATTGCAGCTTTAACGATGCCCCCGAAAAGGCCAGCCGCCCCTATGACAAGGACCGCGACGGTTTTGTTATGGGTGAGGGCGCCGGGGTTGTCGTGCTCGAGGAGTATGAGAAGGCCAAGGCGCGCGGCGCGAAAATCTATGCCGAAGTCGTCGGCTATGGCCTGTCGGGCGATGCCTATCACGTCACCGCGCCGCATCCTGAGGGTAAGGGCGCAGAGCGGGCGATGCGCATGGCGCTGAAAAAGGCTGGAATGGGGCCGGGCGACATTGATTATATCAATGCCCACGGCACCTCCACCATGGCCGATACGATTGAGCTTGGCGCAGTAAAGCGCGTGCTGGGTGATGATCTGAGCGGCGCTTCGATGAGCAGCACCAAGTCTGCCATCGGGCATCTGCTCGGCGGGGCAGGGGCGGTCGAAACGATCTTCTGCATCCTCGCCATTCGCGATCAGATCGTTCCGCCAACGCTCAACCTCGATAACCCTGATGAGGGCTGTGAAGGCGTTGACCTGGTGCCGCACGTGGCGAAAAAGCGGAGGGTGCGCGCCGCGCTGAACAATTCGTTCGGCTTTGGCGGGACCAATGCCAGCGTGATCGTCAAAGCAATCGAGGATTGATCTGATGCGGCGTGGATGCCTGTTCAGCGGGCTTGCCGCCATTGTTCTGGTGCTCGGCAGCTTGGGCTGGCTGCTTGGCGGCTGGTTCCTTGCGGGGCCGCTCGAAGCTGATACGCCGTTCGTTGTCGCCGATGGTGCGGGGCTGAGCGACATTACCGCAAAGCTCAAATCCGCCCATGCCATTCGCTCCGCCTCGGGCTTTCGCATGCGCGCGCGGATTTTTGGCGCGGGAAGTTCGATCAAGGCGGGCGAATTCTTGCTGCCGCGCGGGGCCAGTCCGTCAAAAATTCTCGCTATTCTTTCCGGCGACGATGTCATCCGCCGCTTCGTCACCGTACCCGAGGGCATGCCATCGGTGATGGTACAGGAGCGGTTGGCCGCACAGCCGGTGCTCACCGGCAATATCGATGCGCCGCCCGAAGGCTCGGTTCTGCCGAACACCTATGACGTTGAGCGCGGCGAACGCCGTCAGGCAGTGCTGCTGAGGATGCAGGCGGCGATGCAGCGCACTTTGGCAGAACTTTGGGCCAAACGCAGCGCTGATACCGTGGCGAAAACGCCAGCCGAAGCCATGGTGCTCGCCTCGATTGTCGAGAAGGAAACCGGCAAACCATCCGAGCGTCCGATGGTCGCCGGGCTTTATTCCAACCGGCTGCGGCAGGGGATTATGCTGCAAGCCGATCCGACGATTATCTACCCGATTACGCGCGGCAAGCCGCTCGGCCGCCGTATCCGGCAGTCAGAAATTCAGGCGATCAACGATTACAATACCTATGCGATGGTTGGCCTGCCGCGCGGTCCGATTACCAATCCGGGGCGGGCATCAATCGAGGCGGTGTTGCATCCGGCGAAAACCGATGTGCTGTATATGGTCGCCGATGGCACTGGGGGCCATGCTTTCGCCGCGACGCTGGAACAGCATAACGCCAACGTCCAGAAATGGTTCGCCATTCGTAAGGCGCGCGGCGATTTCTAATCGGTAATTGCGATCAAAATAACTACAATAAACGCTTTTACCAATAATAATTGCCCGGTTAAATCTCCGCTCACATCTGACAGGAGATTCCATGCAAGACCGTAAAATTCCCGACGTCGTTCTCAAAACTCGCGTTCGCGATGAGAGCGTAGACGGCCCGAATCCGTTTCGCTGGCAGGACTTTGACGTCCGCGCCGAATTTGCCGGCAAGAAGATCGTCGTATTTTCACTTCCCGGTGCGTTCACGCCCACGTGCAGTAACGAGCAATGTCCCGGTTACGAACAGATGTTTGATAGCTTTAAAGCCGCCGGCGTCGACGAGGTTTACTGCATATCGGTCAACGATGCTTTCGTGATGTTCCAGTGGGGCAAGAACCTCGGGCTGGATAAGGTCAAGCTGCTGCCCGATGGCAACGGCGATTTTACCCGCCGCATGGGCATGTTGATCGACAAAACCCACCTCGGCTTCGGCATGCGGTCATGGCGCTATGCGATGATCGTTGACGACAACACAGTGACCCACTGGTTCGAAGAACCGGGGATCAACGATGTTGGCTCAGACACTGATCCCTACGGCGAATCTGCGCCGGACAAAGTGTTTGCGGCTCTGAGTTAAAAAACAGCTGAAGCGGCCTGCCCCCCATTTGGCCGTTTCTTGCTGCGGGCGGCGGCATTCCCCCTCCCATGCCGCCGCCCACTACGCTATAGTGCTGAATGCCGTTTGAGCCCTTCATCGTCACAGCTGAATTACCGCGCGACCTGTTCTCTTATGCAAACGGTCTGCGCCGAACGCATTATCCAGTCGAGCGGAACCGGCTCGATGCCCATGTGACGCTGTTTCATGCGCTGGCCCCGTCTTTGCTGGGTGAACTGAAGCCGCTGCTCTCAGCAATGGCGGGGGAGTTCAGCGCCCCCGATGCGAGGCTCAATGGGGTGATGGATTTGGGCAAGGGGACCGCCTTGGCGATCCACAGCCCCGCCATGCTGGCAGTACGCGAAGAAATTGCCGAACGCTCCCACGGCGCACTCACCGCGCAGGATAATCACGCGCCGCGCCTTCATATTACTGTGCAGAACAAGGTTGAACGCGCGGCCGCTTGGGCGCTGCAACAGGAACTCGCCAGCGCCGAATTAACCCGCGCGTTTCGCTTCACCGGGCTCGGTCTCCACATCTATCGCGGCGGCCCGTGGGAGACGATAGGCATATGGCCATTTCGCGGATCGGTTCGGGGCAAACAGGGCGGTTGACCAAGCCGGGCACGCACCCTATGTGCGCCGCCTGCCCCCGCATTGCGTGGGACATAGCAGCCCCTTGGGGCGGAGTAGCTCAGCTGGTTAGAGCGCGGGAATCATAATCCTGATGTCGGGGGTTCAAGTCCCTCCTCCGCTACCAATATCAATATTTGTTGGCAGACAATGCGATGGCAGGTTGATGCTCTCGCAGCGTTGTAATTTGGTCGCGGCGATGACCCAGCCCTCCTTCCAAGCCTTTGCCGCCGCATCGGGATAGGGAAAATAGTTCCCGTTTATCCCATTGACGGATGTCCACTAAGTGGCGAATCATAAATAGCATAATCTTGGCGGCGTACCTTATCAGGGCGTGGCTGCAATCTCGATATTGGGACTTTTGTAATGGCAGGTTTGTGGTTTGACGAACTCGAAGTAGGGCAAGCTTTCAAGCACGACGTCCGGCGCACGGTGACCGAGACAGACAATCTGCTGTTCTCCACGCTAACGCACAATCCAGCGTTGCTGCATCTTGATGCCGAATACATGAAGACGCACGAATTCGGCCGGATCATTGTTAATTCCACCTTTACGCTGGGCTTGATGGTTGGGGTGTCGATCGGTGACACGACGTTGGGAACGGCAATCGCCAACCTTGGTTGGGACGAAGTCCGTTTTCCCGCCCCCGTTTTCATCGGCGATACGTTGAATGTAGAGACCGAGGTGGCCGAGCTTCGCGAATCGAAATCGCGGCCCAATGCCGGGATCGTCACCTTCATCCATCGCGCTTATAATCAGCACGGGGTGCTGGTCGCCTCGTGCAAACGCACAGGCCTGCAAATGAGGAACCCAGCGGCATGAACCCGCTGCGCTCCTTCCTGTTCATCGCGGGCGACGGCGAAAAGAAGCTGGGCAAGGTGGACGCAGGCGGGGCTGATCTGTTCTGGAACTAACCAAATACAATCACAAAAGGAACGCGGGCCGATGTCTAATTACCCGAAGCCGAGTAACGAAGAATTGCTGTAAATTAATCGCCGGGAAATAGCGATCAAGTTCAATGATGAGCGCGTTATAAAAAGACGAGGCAACCCACTTTTTGCCGAACCGGCGCACCATAACAGGGACTGGCGAAGGCATGGACATCCTGTATGGAAACGCTGCCGCTTGAAGTCGAACGCAACGAATTTGA
>JAYVNC010000279.1:0-3412 GCA_043758655.1 Novosphingobium sp. | reverse complement strand
CGCGATCATCCGCTCCACTCGCCCAAGGATCATTGCCGGTTGTCTGGCGCTGACTGTCTTGGCTTTGGCGCTGGGGCAGGTGGCCGCGAGGAGTTGTCCGGCGCAGGATCAGGCGCGGCTCCTCGCACAGCCGGGGCTGGTGCTGATGGCGGGCGATGCGGCAGACCCGGCCTGCACCGGCGCGCACCGGTTGCGGATTCCCGGGCCGTCTTAGAGGTTCATGAAAACAGCGCGGTTGCCCCAAGTTCCGCGCCGCCGGCCTCCCCCTCCTTTCCCCGCTACGCAGCATCCGGAGGGGGAGGCTCTTTTTCTAAACTCCAGCGGGGCTTTCAGCACCGCACCAGTCCGACCGCTTGCCCTTCCATGTTTCCGCCAGCCCCTCGGCGACCAGCTCGGCGCCAAGGCTGCGGCCCTTGCGGATCACGGTGCGCAGAGCGCGGCCATATTTGTCGCGCTCGCGGCTTCCGGCCTCCAGTTCGAACGGTCCCTTGTTGAGCAGGACGATCAACCGCGCAGCCGCGGCGTCGCCGAGTTGCTGCTCATAGGGACATCCAGAGGAGTGCGTCTCGGGCGCGTTGATATCGGCGATGCGGATCTTCTCGCCCGAAAGCCAAAAGGTGTCGCCATCGACGACGCAGGTGTTGCGGGGGCCGGGCGCGCAGAGTGCGAACAGGGCGGCAGCGGTGATGAGTGTGTTTGCCATGGATGAGCAAACACGGCGGAATGGCCACCTTTTCTATCCGAGCAACTGCGTGGTTTCGCTCCGATGCGGAGTGTTTAGCGACGCGGAACAGCCATTCCTAGAGCGACAGGAACAGCCCGGCCAGCGCCGCGCTCATCAGATTGGACAGGCTTCCCGCCAGCAGCGCCTTCATCCCCAGCCTGGCGATCACCGGGCGCTGATTGGGTGCGAGGCCGCCGGTCACCGCCATCTGGATGGCGATCGACGAGAAGTTGGCGAAGCCGCACAGGGCAAAGGTCACCACCGCTTTGGTCGCGTCTGACAGCGTGCCGTCCTTACCCAATTCGATGAAGGCGACGAATTCGTTGAGCACCACTTTGGTGCCAAAATATCCGCCCGCGCGCAAAGCCTCGGCCCAGTCGGTCGCCCCGAGTAAGTAGAACACCGGGGCAAAGATGTTGCCGAGGATCAGCTGGAACGAAAGGTCTGGCCGTCCAAACCAGCCGCCGATACCGCCGAGTAAGCCGTTGGCCAATGCCACCAGTGCAACGAACGCGAGCACCATTGCACCCACCGCAACCGCCAGCTTGACGCCGGTTTGCGCGCCTTCTGCCGCCGCCATGATAACGTTGACCGGGCGTTCCTCGCTAAAGGTAATCTCGCCCTCAACCGGCGGATCAATGCCCAGCTCGCCGGGCTTGTCGGGCATCATGATCTTGGCCATCAGAATGCCGCCGGGGGCCGACATGAAGCTCGCCGCGAGCAGGTAGGGCAGGTAGAAATCTTTTTCCGGGCCGAACATTGCGGCATAGGCCAGCAGGATTGTTCCCGCCACGCCCGCCATGCCGACCGACATGATCGTGAAGATCTGCGCCTGCGTCATCGTCGCGAGGTAAGGCCGCACCACCAAGGGCGCTTCGCTTTGGCCGACGAAAATATTGGCCGCCGCCGCGAGCGATTCGACTTTGGAGATACCGGTAATTTTCTGAATGCCGCCGCCCAGCCAGCGCACGATTAGCTGCATCACGCCGAGATAATAGAGGATCGAGACTATCGAGGCGAAGAAGATAATCACCGGCAGCGCCGAGATTGCGAAGCTGTAGCCGCCGAGTTCAGGCTTGGCGAGATTGCCGAACAGGAAATCAATCCCCGCCTGCGCATAGCCGAGCAAGTTCGATACTCCGCGCGACATCGCGCTAATCACCGCGCGGCCCCACGGTGTTACCAGCACCAGCGCGGCAAATCCGGCCTGAAGCGCGAAAGCTGATCCGACCACGCGCAGGCGGATGGCCTTGCGGTCTGACGAAAAGGCAAAGGCTATCGCGAGAATCAGCAGGATGCCGAGAGCGGACTTGGCGATGTGCATGGTGAAGTGTTCCCTGACCCAGAACGGGTGAGCCTAGTTCGAGAAACTTGATGCGCCTAGAGGAAATAAGCTGTCGCCCTCGCTCACCACTTAGCCCTCTCCTCTGTCAGGGGGGGTATAGTGATAGCCGCTGAAAATGAAAACGCTGACCACATCGGCGATGCTCGCTCATTTCGATTGTTGGCAATGGACAGATATTTTCATGCACAAGTTTGACGGGTTTGCACCGAGTCTCTGTATCGCCTTCCGCCCTTAGATCCAGAAAATCAGAACTGAATGCGTTTTTGTGCGGCATGACTTGGTTCGCGGTTCACCGCTGCTTCGTCCGCCCAAAGGATACGAAAATCAATCAGTGTCATCTCGAGAGTTTTACCCTTTTCATCATAGCCGACGTAGGCAGACATCCACATGGTTTTGAAATCTAGAAGTTGGCCGTCACGATCCGCGACGCGTTCGATAAGGGACCAATTGAAGCTATCGCCAACCGCATTCACTGGAGCGCCGTATTTCGCAATCAAGCGACTGCGTAAAGCCGAGAGGAAGTTTTGATCAACGCCAAAGCGTCCAAGCTGTTGGGTTGATTGAATCCGATAAATCCGTCCACGCGGGGTCACGCCGAAATTATAAGCGAAGCCGTCAGTTTCCGCGTTGAACTGATTACCCCCGATAAAGCTAAGCGGAGTTATTGCACGAGCCTCTGCCACCGTCATGCCCAAGCGGAACCCGTTTACATCGGTTGCCAGCGTGGCTGATCTTGGCTTGCCCGGCTGCTGGGCATTCGCATTCACTGGGTTCGTCAACGCGGTTAGAAATGCGCCAAGCGCCACAAGGCTCCAAAATCCTTTGTTCACGTCACACTCCCTCTAAATGAAAAACCATTCGTCATTAAATGAGGGATATATCCAGTGGTTTAATTAGCGGTAAAAATCATCCATGCGCCAATGCACGGGCGCAAACTTATTGCCGCGAATGTTCGCCGGATTCGCGTTGCGCTTGGCGTATCGCAAGAGCGGTTGGCATTCGATTCTGGCGTTGATCGTTCCTACCTTGGCGGGATGGAACGAGGTGAGGCAAACCCAACGATTGAAATTTTGGAGCGAATTGCAGCTACCCTTGGCGTTTCGCTGGCCGATCTGTTTGCTGAAATCGAGAACGGGGCAACGCAATCTCGTGGACTGCCACGGGGCAGAAAGCCGGGTTAATCAATCGACTGTTTTTGCCACCATCTCCGCCAACTGCGGGGATAATTGACGTGACCCCCAACTTTCATCCAGTTGCGATTAGAGTCCCATCGTTGTTGTCGCGCAGCTGCGCGGGTGAAGCAAGGGGCTGCGTAGCGTAGCCTCCGGCTATGCGGAGCGAAG
>JAYVNC010000278.1:0-3415 GCA_043758655.1 Novosphingobium sp. | reverse complement strand
CCCGCTTAACGCATCCTTGATCCGGTCAAAGAAACCCTTCGATCCGGGCGTCTCATCGCCTGTCTCGGGTTCCTGCAATTCGCGGATCAGTTCCTTCTGGCGGGCGCTGAGCTTGGTCGGCGTTTCAACCATGATCTCGACCACGAGATCGCCCTTCCCGCGCCCTTGCAGCACGGGCATTCCCGCGCCGCGCTGGCGCAATTGCTTGCCTGATTGAATGCCTGGGGGAACGTGAACGGTGTGCGTCAGGCCATCGAGCCCCGGCAAGTTGATATCTCCGCCCAGTGCAGCGGTAGTGAAGGGTATCGGCACGCGGGTAATCAAGGTGGTACCGTCGCGTTCAAACATCGCGTGGCGGCTGACGTGGACGAAGATGTAAAGATCACCGGCTGGCGCGCCAAATGGCCCCGCCTCACCCTTGCCCTCAAGCCTGATGCGTGTTCCGGAATCGACGCCTGGAGGAATGTTGACGTCGAGCGTTTGCGGCTTGTCGACCCGGCCTTCGCCGCCACAGACGCGACAGGGGTTTTCGATAACCTCGCCGCGGCCATGGCAGGTCGGGCAGGTGCGCTCGACCATGAAGAAGCCCTGCTGCGCGCGAACCTTGCCGTGGCCTCCGCACAGATTGCAGCGCCGCGTGCCGGTGCCGGGGCTGGCGCCCTTGCCGCCGCAGGGTTCGCAGGCCGCTGAAACCTCGATCTCAATCTGCGCTGGCTTGCCGTGGAATGCCTCGTCGAGCGTGATCTCCATATCAAAGCGCAGGTCTGCCCCGCGCCGCGCCTGCTGACGTCCGCCACCACCAAAACCGCCGCCGCCACCAAAGATCGATTCGAAAATGTCGCCGATGTCGCCGAACGGATTTCCTCCGCCCATGCCGCCGCCGCCCATCCCGCCGTTCTCAAACGCGGCGTGGCCGTATTGGTCATAGGCCGCGCGCTTCTGCGGATCGGATAGGCAGGCATAGGCGGCGCTGATGGCTTTGAACTTGGCTTCGGATTCGGCGCAGCCGGGGTTCTTATCGGGATGGAAACGCATAGCCAGCCGCCGATACGACGATTTAAGCGTCGCATCGTCAGCCGTGCGCTGGACTTCCAACAGTTCGTAATAATCGATTTCGGCTGACATCGTCCCGCCCCTAACGCGGCCCGCCGCTTACGCAATTACGCAAGCGGCGGCACCCGTTCATAGCCCTGGTCAGCCCTTGCTGTCGTCAACTTCCGAAAATTCGGCGTCGACAACTTCTTCGTCACCGCCAGCAGGTGCAGCGGCGTCTGGCGAAGCAGCAGCGGCCTGCTCCTTCTCATAGATTGCCTGACCCATCTTCATGGCAACTTCGGTAAGCGCCTGAGTCTTGGCGGTCATCGCATCGGCATCACCGCTTTCAATCGCGGTCTTGGCTTCGGCGAGCGCCGCTTCGATCTCGGACTTGAGGCTGGCGTCGATCTTGTCACCATGCTCTTCAAGCTGGCGCTCGGTCGCATGGACAAGACTGTCAGCGTTGTTCTTTGCCTCAGCTGCGGCACGGCGCTTCTTGTCCTCGTCAGCAAATTTCTCGGCGTCCTTGACCATCTGATCAATGTCACCATCGGAAAGACCACCTGAGGCCTGAATTTTGATTTGCTGTTCCTTGCCGGTACCCTTGTCCTTGGCGTGAACATTGACGATGCCGTTGGCGTCGATGTCAAACGTAACCTCGATCTGCGGCACACCGCGTCGTGCGGCCGGTATGCCAACCAGATCAAACTGGCCGAGCATCTTGTTGTCCGCCGCCATTTCGCGCTCGCCTTGGAATACCCGGATTGTCACCGCCTGCTGATTATCTTCAGCGGTCGAATAAATCTGGCTCTTCTTGGTCGGGATTGTGGTGTTGCGATCGATCATCCGGGTGAACACGCCGCCCAGCGTCTCGATACCCAGCGAAAGCGGGGTCACATCAAGCAGAAGCACGTCCTTGACATCGCCCTGCAGAACGCCAGCCTGAATCGCTGCGCCCATGGCGACGACTTCATCGGGGTTCACGCCGGTGTGCGGTTCCTTGCCGAAGAAATCCCTCACGGCTTCGCGAACCTTAGGCATACGCGTCATACCGCCGACAAGAACGACCTCGTCGATATCCGAAGCCTTAAGCCCCGCATCAGAAAGTGCCTTTTGGCAAGGTGCTATCGTCCGCTTGATCAAATCGCCGACCATCTTTTCGAGATCAGAACGGGTGATCGTCTCAACCAGATGCAGCGGCGTGGTTGCGCCGCCTTCCATGCGAGCCGTAATAAACGGCAGGTTGATTTCGGTGGTCTGCGCGCTCGACAGCTCGATCTTCGCCTTTTCGGCGGCTTCCTTGAGCCGCTGCAGCGCGAGCTTGTCCGTGCGGAGATCCATATTCTCCTTCTTCTTGAACTGATCTGCCAGCCATTCGACCACGGTGGTGTCAAAATCTTCACCGCCGAGGAAGGTATCGCCATTGGTGCTCTTCACTTCGAACACGCCATCGCCAATCTCAAGGATCGAAACGTCAAAGGTGCCGCCGCCAAGGTCATAGACCGCGATGGTCTTGCCGTCGTTCTTGTCGAGGCCGTAAGCCAGCGCCGCCGCAGTTGGCTCGTTGATAATGCGCAGAACTTCAAGGCCAGCAATCTGACCCGCATCCTTGGTTGCCTGACGCTGGGCATCATTGAAGTAAGCGGGAACGGTGATAACCGCCTGCGTTACTGTCTCGCCGAGATAGGCCTCAGCGGTTTCCTTCATCTTCTGAAGCGTGAAGGCAGAAATTTGTGAGGGGCTATAATCTTCGCCGCCTGCTCGAACCCAAGCATCGCCGTTCTTACCCTTGACGATAGTGTAAGGCACCAATTCGGTGTCCTTTTTGGTCACCGGATCGTCAAAGCGGCGGCCGATCAGGCGCTTCACCGCAAAAATTGTGTTATCACCATTGGTTACAGCCTGCCGCTTGGCCGGCTGACCAATCAGCCGCTCACCATCCTTGGTAAATGCGACGATCGACGGCGTGGTGCGCGCGCCTTCTGAATTTTCGATAACCTTAGGCTTGCCGCCGTCCATCACTGAAACGCAGCTGTTGGTTGTACCCAGATCGATACCGATTACTTTAGCCATGAAATGCCGTTCCTCACGTCTTGCAGTTGACACCGCTCCGTTACCTCCCGGACATCCGGCAAGGCCCCACTGGCGGCTCGTTCGAGGGGCGATATAGGTTCGCTTTTGCTTGGCACAAGGGCATAGCCGCACTAGTCGGGGGATCGTCCCGAAACCGTCCAGGATGCATTACGATGCTAAAGCCGCGCCTGCTTATTGGAATTGCCGTGAGCCTGATGCTTGCGGCTTGCGGGAGTGGAGATAAGCCTCCACGGCTTGAGAATAGCAAAAAGGGGGTGGAAATCGTCGATGCCCGTCTGGTCCTACC
>JAYVNC010000277.1:0-3417 GCA_043758655.1 Novosphingobium sp. | reverse complement strand
CGGCGGCCATGCCAAATTCCCGGACGCCGTAATAGATATAGCGCCCGGCATAGTCCTGCGGGCTGAACCGCGTGGTCGCCTTGGTCTTGGTGTTGTTCGATCCGGTAAGATCGGCAGATCCGCCAACCATCTCAGGCACCAGCGGGGTGAGCACTTCGAGTACCATTTCCGATGACTTGCGCGTCGCCACGGTTTGCGGCTTGCTCAGCCAATCGGTGAATACCTTATCGTATTGATCGCTGCTCGGCAGCTCACCTGCCATGCGGCGGGAAAGTTCCTTGCCCTGCACGTCTGCGCCAAGCCGCGCTTGCCATTCGGCGCGAGTATCCGCGCCCTTTGCGCCCAAAGCGCGCCAATCGGACAGGATTTGTTCCGGAACCTCAAACGGCGCAGCGGTCCAGCCAAGAAATTCCCGCGCGGCGGCAACTTCGTCTGGCCCCAGCGCCGAACCATGGACATGACTGGTACCCTGCTTGTTCGGCGCACCCTTACCTATAATCGTGCGGCAGGCGATCAGCGAGGGGCGGCCATCTTCCATTGCAGCTTCGATAGCGCGCGAAATTTCGCCCATGTGGTGGCCATCGCAGGTTTCAGTATGCCAACCCGCTGCTTGATAGCGGCCAATAATGTCCTCGCTGGTAGAAAGATCAGTGTCGCCATCAATCGTGATGTGGTTATCGTCCCACAGCACCACCAGATGGCCGAGCTGATGCCGCCCCGCCAAACCAATCGCCTCGTGATTAAGGCCTTCCATCAGGCAGCCATCGCCCGCCACAACCCAAGTGCGGTGATTGACCAGCGCGTCGCCAAAGGTCGCGTTGAGATGGCGTTCGGCCATCGCCATGCCAACGGCCATCGCCAGCCCTTGCCCCAAAGGACCGGTGGTGCATTCCGCGCCTTCGATGTGGATATTCTCAGGGTGCCCAGCACAGGGACTGCCAAGCTGGCGAAAATTGCGGATGTCATCCATCGTCGGCTGGGCATAACCGGTGAGGTTAAGCAGCGAATAGAGCAGCATCGAACCGTGCCCGGCTGAAAGCACAAACCGGTCCCGGTCCGGCCATTTCGGCGCTGTGGGATCAAACTTCAGGTATTGTGAGAACAGCACCGTCGCCACATCGGCCATTCCCATCGGCATGCCGGGATGGCCTGAGTTTGCCGCCTGAACCGCGTCCATCGAAAGCGCGCGAATTGCATTGGCCATCTGGGAGAGGCGCGGGGTATCGAGGGTCATGCGCTAAGGCCTCCGGACGGGCGTATTTGCAGGGGTCGATTCGGGATGCGGCCTCTTTGCGGCTAGGCCGCGCCTCGTCAAGTTTGGCAGGGCGGTTAATTGGCAAGGCTACTTCGCCGATCTTCGCTTCACCCGGCGCAATTTTTCGGTTAGCTTGGTCGAATGACGGGGAACAGGGCTAGCCAGGCATTGGCGCGGATCGAAGCCGCAGCGGCGCGTATTGACGCAGCAGCGGCGCATCAAAACGGCGCTGACGGCGCGCTTGCGGCAAAGCATCAGGCGCTGCGAGAGGCGGTTTCGTTGTCACTGCAAGAACTCGACTCGCTGATCGCAGGGGCTTCGCAATGAGCAATGTTGATGTCTGCATCGGCGGGCGCGACTTTAAGGTTGCCTGCGCCGCAGGTGAAGAAGACCACATTCGTGACCTCGGCAAGATGATTGATGACAAGGTTTCGGGCCTTGGCATGGGCGGCCAAAGCGAAGGCCGGATGCTGCTGTTCGCCTCGCTGCTGCTGGCTGACGAGGTTCACGAAGCCAAATTTCGCGGCGGATCAGGCGAGGCTTCGGCCCCCGCAGCATCGCCCACCGAAGATCCAGAACTGGCCGAGCGGCTAGAGTCCATCGCCGCCGCACTGGAAAAATGCGCCGCCCACCTTGAGGGTTGAGCACAAACTCCCTAGATTAGGCTTTGACGGGTACTGCCCGGTGCGAACCGACAGATATCCCTGAGGCTATAAGTAATCCAAATGGGGGCTGTCCCTGCCCGGATCACGGTGTTCGCACTTGGGCCCGAAGCATATGGTTCCCACCTGACGTAAAACGCGTCAGAGGATTTCAACGGCAACGGCCCATGGTGGTCCCGTCACCTGATTCCCAAGCGGGGCTGATCTTACGTGAACGAGAAAAAGCACCTGCGCGCCGCGATGCGAAAAGCGCGGTATCAATATGCCGATGCACTGCACGGCACCACCCGCGCGCTGATTTTACACCGACCGCCTACCCCCATAGCCGATGTGATCCCCAAAGATGCGGTGATCGGACTTTATCATGCAACACCGTCTGAGGCCCCCGCTGGTGGCTATGCGCGGTGGTTTGCCGAACAAGGGCATCCGATAGCCCTGCCCGCCTTCACGTCACGCAGCGCACCGATGCACTTTCGCGGATTGCGCGATGCGTTTGGCGATGGAGATATGGTTGAAGGTCCGTTTGGCATGCAGCCGGGCGATGATGCCGCAGTTGTCATTCCGGATGTTATTTTCGTGCCGCTGTTGGCCTTCACGGCTGACTGTGCACGATTGGGCCAAGGCGGCGGACATTATGATCGCTGGCTAGCGGGCAACCCACAGGCCAAGGCGATAGGGCTTGCCTGGGACGTGCAAAAAGTTGAATCGCTGCCGCTCGAACCGCATGACCTGAGCTTGTCAGCGGTGGTCACACCAACGCGAATTTATTGGAACGAGAAATAATGCGCAGCGAACCAACCTGGCGGATTCCCATCGGTATTCTGGGGCTACTCGCAGTTCTGGGGATTTATGGCATTGTCCTCGCCATCCTGTTGCCGCCGCTGATTGGCACTTGGCCCACACTGGCCCAGGCACCGATTTATCTCGTGCTTGGGCTGATCTGGCTGCTGCCACTGAAACGGTTCCTCGTCTGGATGGAAACCGGCAGTTGGAAGTATTAAGGCTCAGCATAAAGCCTAAAACACGTTGCTTCAGATAATCATAATTGCGCTAAATTCCCCAAGTGGCGCGAGTGACGGGACTTGAACCCGCGACCTCCGGCGTGACAGGCCGGCGCTCTAACCAACTGAGCTACACCCGCGCATTTGGGCATGCACCCCTTGGGGAGCCGCGCCACTAAGGCAGGGGCCGATGGGTGTCAACAGTGCTTCGGGTCTGTTTGATTGCGCGCAGGCGGAAAGGCGAAATCGCGCTGGACCTGATTGCATCCTCGCTGATTGTTCAAGCAACTTGCGATGTCGATTTCGTCGATCATCTGGTGAAGCCGGGCGCGGTATCCATCGATCATTCGTTGCTGCTCGGCTTCGTCCATTATTGCCAAAACAGGCGTGGACATCAACGGTGTGCAGGGCGGTGACAAAGCAGGCCACAGGAACGCCGGTATTGTGCTGAGCGTGGCGGAGTAAAATCCGGCCATTTGTTAGGTTGCTTCTTTTTTGA
>JAYVNC010000276.1:0-10582 GCA_043758655.1 Novosphingobium sp. | reverse complement strand
CGGGTGCTGACTGGATCCATGTTGACGTGATGGACGGGCATTTTGTCCCCAACATCACGATTGGCCCGATGGTGGTGAAAGCGCTGCGCCCGCACACTGCCAAGCCGCTCGACGTCCACCTGATGATCTCTCCGGTTGATACTTATATTCAGGCTTTTGCCGATGCCGGGGCAGATATCATTACCTTCCATCCCGAGGCCGGGCCGCATGCCCACCGCACGGTTCAAGCGATCAAACACTGCGGCAAGCTGGCTGGCGTTTCGCTCAATCCGGGCACCCCAGCCAAGATGCTCGACTACCTGATTGATGACATCGATCTGGTTCTGGTGATGAGCGTTAACCCTGGCTTCGGCGGCCAAAGCTTTATCACCAGCCAGCTTCGCAAGATCGAAGCGGTGCGCAAGATGATCGATAAATCGGGGCGCGATATTCGGCTTGAAGTAGATGGCGGGGTCGATGTTGCAACCGCGCGGCTGTGCGTTGCCGCCGGAGCTGACGTGCTGGTCGCCGGGACTGCGACGTTCACCGGCGGGCCTGAACGCTATGCCGCCAATATCGCCGCGCTTAAAGGACTGGTCTAAAGGGTGGCCGATGCGCCCGTCCTTGATAGCCCTCGTGACAGCTGGGGTGACGAAGCGGGCATTGGCGAGCATGATAATGTCCTCGTGGGCGCAACTATGGCGATCCCGCTGCACAACCAAGGGCGGGAGGAACTGGTGAGCGGAACGGCAGTTGCTGCGCAAGACCAGAACGAAGAGCTCATCGAGCCGGGCCGGATGCTCGCGCTGGCTGATTTCGCTCCGCCGACGCTCAGTGCGGGCGAGCGTCTTGTGCGGTTTGCCTATTCGATTGGGATTCCCGGCTCGGCGCTGACCGCACCTTTGCGCAAGGCGCAGAAGGAACGCCTGTTGGCAGCGGCTAAAGACCCGCTTGAGGGCGACAAAGTTGCCGGAACCGCGATCCGTGCGGGGCATTTTCTGCTCAACGGGGCGAAGTTAGCGATCAGTCAGGCCGATTGGTCGGGCGTTGCGCGGATGACCGCGCCGATGGAACGCTATGTTCACGGCTTCACTTGGCTTGCCGATCTTGAAGCCTCCGCACCGCGCGAACAATGCGCGCCGGTGGCCGAACGGATCATCGGCACTTGGCTATCGGCCAATACCAAAATGCCGAGTAAACCGGGCAAGGTCGGCCTATGGTCAGTTGCCAGCGGCGGCACCCGCCTGCTCAGCTGGTTGACCCACGCGCCGCTGATCCTCGCAGGCGACAAGGGAGTCCGCGGCCGGATAATGGCCTCAGCCGCCGACCACGCCCGCTGGCTCGATAAAAATGTTGGTCGGGGCGAAGACCTGCTCGCGCAGTTCGCCGGATGGTGCGGGATCACCGCTGCCGGGCTGCTGCTTTCGGGCGGCAAACCGCGCCGACTGTTTGGTGAGGCCGGACTGGTCAAGACGCTGGGTGAGCTGGTCGGCGATGATGGCGGCGTACTGGCGCGCAGCCCTCTGGCGCAGATGGAAGCTATCGCGCTGCTAGTGCGGCTTTCGGCTTGCTATCGCGCGGTGGATCGTGATCCGCCAGCGGTAGTTGATTCGATGCTGGCGCTGCTGGTGCCGCCCTTGCTCTCGCTCACCCACGGCGATGGTTCGCTGGGGTCATGGCAAGGCGGATGGGCGGTTGGCGCGGCTGAGGTCGCGGCGCTGATTGAGGCCAGCGGCGTGCGCACTCGCCCGCTGCGCGATGCCCGGCAATGGGGCTATCAGCGCGTAGTGGCGCAGAAAGCGGTGCTTCAGTTCGATGCCGCCCCGCCGCCGATGACCCGCCATGCGCGTTCGGGCTGCGCCTCGACGCTGGCGTTTGAATTGAGCCATGCCGGGCAACGGTTGATCGTAAACTGCGGTGGCGCGGCGGCATCTGGCGGCCTTATCCCGCCCCGGCTCGATGCGGGGCTGCGGGCGACAGCGGCGCACTCCACGCTGGTGCTCGACGATAGCAATTCGACGGCAGTGCTGATCAACGGCAAACTTGGCCCTGGGGTTACCGAGGTTGAAATCGAACGACGCACAGTTCCCGGTGATCGCGGATCGGGCGCGACCCGGCTTGAGGCGAGCCACGATGGTTATGCCAGCCGCTTTGGCCTGATTCACCGCCGCATCCTCATACTGCGCGATGATGGCAGCGAACTGCGCGGTGAGGACTTGCTCGTCCCTGCCAAAGGCAGAGGCGGGCGCGGCAAGGTTTCGTTCGCGGTGCGGTTCCATATCGGACCCGGCATTGAGGCGCGGCTGACCGAAAACCGGCAGGGTGCTGGGCTGGCCTTACCCGATGGTTCCTATTGGCAGTTCGTTTCGAGCGGCGGCGAAGTTTCAATCGAAGACAGCCTGTGGGCGGACAAGCACGGGCGGCCGATTGCCATCCAGCAGCTCGTGATGCAGGGGCTGGTTTCGCGCGGTGGCGGCAACTTTGCCTGGCTGCTGAAGAAAATGGGGTAATTTCAACGTGAGTGATGTGACGATCCGCCGGGCGCTGCTTTCGGTGTCCGATAAGGCCGGGCTGATTGAACTGGGGCAGGTTCTGGCCGCGCGCGGGGTCGATCTGGTTTCGACCGGCGGCACCGCCAAGGCCTTGCGCGAAGCTGGTTTGGCGGTGCGTGATATTTCCGACCTTACCGGGTTCCCCGAAATGATGGACGGCCGGGTCAAGACTTTGCACCCCAAAGTTCACGGCGGGCTGCTTGCGGTGCGCGATAACCCCGAACATGCCGCCGCAATGGCCGAGCATGATATCGGCGCGATCGATCTGGTGGTGGTCAACCTCTATCCGTTTGAAGCAACCGTCGCCAAGGGAGCGGAACGCGATGAGGTGATCGAGAATATCGACATCGGCGGGCCTTCGATGGTGCGTTCATCGGCGAAGAACCATGCCTTCGTTACCATAATCACTGATCCGGCTGATTATCCTGCGCTAATTGCTGAACTCGAAGAATCAGACGGTGCAACCCGCCTGCCGTTCCGCAAGCTGATGGCCGCGCGCGCCTTTGCCGCGACCGCCGCCTATGATGCGATGATTAGCCAGTGGTTCGCTTTTGCCGATCAACAGCAGTCCTTCCCCGAAATGCTTGCGCTCACCGCGATGCGCCGCGAGGAACTGCGTTACGGCGAAAACCCGCATCAGAAGGCCGCGCTTTATCTACCTAAAGGCCCGCATAATCAAGGCATCGCGCAGGCCACACAGGTCCAGGGCAAGGCGCTGTCGTACAACAATTACGCCGATGCTGACGCAGCGCTGGAACTGGTTGCCGAGTTCAAGGGACAGGCTCCAGCGGTGGTCATCGTCAAGCACGCCAATCCTTGCGGCGTGGCTCAGGGCTCTACGCTACTCGAAGCGTGGCAGGGCGCATTGCAATGCGATTCGGTATCAGCCTTTGGCGGCATCGTCGCGGTCAACGTGCCGCTCGATGGCCCGACGGCAGCGGCGATCTGCGAAATTTTCACCGAAGTCGTCGTCGCCCCCGCAGCCAATGACGCGGCGCGCGCGGCTTTCGCCAAAAAGAAGAACCTGCGCTTGCTCATAACCAGTGACCTTCCCGATCCGCGCCGCGCGGGCCTGACGATCAAGCCAATTACCGGCGGCTACTTGGTCCAGACGCGCGATAACGGCGCGATCAGCGAGGCTGAGCTCAAGGTGGTGACCGAACGCGCGCCGACACCGCTAGAGCTCAAAGATTGTCTGTTTGCCTGGACCGTGGCGCGGCACGTCAAATCCAACGCCATCGTTTATGCGCGCGACGGCATCACCGCAGGTATCGGCGCAGGCCAGATGAACCGCCGTGATTCGAGCCGCATCGCCGCGATGAAAGCTGCCGAAGCCGCCGAGAAATACGGCTGGGCGAAAAGCCGCGCGTTCGGCTCTGCGGTTGCGTCTGACGCATTCTTCCCCTTCGCCGATGGACTGCTCGCCGCTGCCGAAGCTGGGGCCACCGCCGTGATTCAACCGGGCGGATCAATCCGCGATGACGAAGTAATCGCTGCGGCTAATGAGGCAGGCCTCGCGATGGTGTTCACCGGAATGCGCCATTTCCGGCATTAAACTGCGCGCACGGGCCCATTTCATCGCTGCGAGGGTGCAATTCGTCGCAGGTGTTTGGCCTTTTTGTAACCGTTCACCGCTCGGCAACGAATACCGGTTCATGACTGACACCTCATTTTCCGCTAGGAACCTTCGCCATGAAACTCCTCAAACCCGATCTTCTTCGCTCCTTCGGCATCGGCTTCGCGCTTGGCTGCGCGGCAATTGCTATGACCATGGGGCTCGGCAGCTTTTCGGGCAGCGTGATGCCGTCAGCCAACGCGGCGACTTCAAAGTGAAGCGCTCAGGACCAACAATCGCCGCGCTGGTTTTGACCGCCGCATTCGTTAGCTCATGCCAGCAGGTGGCGGTCGCTGCCTCGCCCGAACATGTTACCAACGCCCCTGCTGCTGCCCGCACCGCCAATGAAGGCGCAGGCCTGAAGACCGCGATCTTTGCCGGCGGCTGTTATTGGGGCGTCGAAGGCGTGTTCAGCCACGTCAACGGCGTGACCAGCGCGGTTTCCGGCTTTGCAGGCGGCGCGAAGAACACCGCTGAATACGAAACCGTTTCGGGCGGAAATACCGGCCACGCCGAATCGGTGAAGGTCACTTATGATCCCGCTAAAATCCGCTATGACCAGCTGTTGCAGGTGTTCTTCTCGGTTGTCGCTGATCCTACCGAGCTCAATCGGCAGGGCCCAGACAGCGGCACGCAGTATCGGTCGGCGCTGGTCCCATTAACGCCTGAGCAGAAAGCCGTAGCCAGCGCTTACATTGCGCAGCTGAAAACGGCCCGCCTGTGGAAAGCGCCGATTGTCACGCGGATTGAGGACTTCAAGGGCTTCTATCCCGCCGCAGCCGATCATCAGGACTTCATGGCTCGGAACCCCGGTCACCCCTATATTCAGTACTGGGATGTGCCAAAGGTTTTGGCGTTGAAGAAGCTGTTCCCGGGGATTTACAAGCCGAGCTTCACCCGCGGCTAAACAATGCCTATATGGGCCTTATGGTCCATCACGCACATCATGAACATTCGGGCGCGGCTTTGGCCGATGCCGCACGGTTGGCATTGGGTGAGGCGGGCGAGCAATGGACCGAAATGCGCGCCGATGTGTTCGATGCGCTAGCGACGAAAGACGGCCCGGTTTCAGCTTACGATGTTGCCGAATCGGTTTCCACCACGCGCGGCAAACGCGTTGCCGCCAATTCGGTTTACCGCATCCTCGATCTGTTCGTGCGCACCAACCTTGCCCGCCGGATTGAGAGCGCCAACGCCTATATCGCCAACAGCCACCCCGGTTGCCGCCATGATTGCATCTTCCTGATCTGCGACCTGTGCGGGCGCACTGAGCATATCGATGACGATTCGCTTACCGGTTCATTGGTCAGCGCAGCGCGCCGCGCAGGATTTGCCGATGTGCGCCCGGTGATCGAACTTCGCGGGCGCTGCGCAGCTTGTTCCTGATTGCTTTCAATCGACTTGGGCTGACTAGCTGTGTAGAGCCGGGGTGATGATCGTCGACCCGGCCACACCTCTGCTTGATACGGTAAATGTTCCCGCAGACCTGCGTAAACTCGCGCCCGCCCAGCTGCGCCAAGTGGCGGATGAGCTGCGTGCTGAAATGATCGCGGCTGTCGGCCAAACCGGCGGGCATCTCGGTTCCGGCCTCGGGGTGGTCGAGCTTACTGTGGCCATCCATTACGTTTTCAACACACCCGAAGACCGGCTGATCTGGGACGTCGGCCATCAGGCCTATCCGCACAAGATCGTCACCGGACGGCGCGACCGGATTCGCACGCTGCGGCAGAGCGGCGGGCTTTCAGGGTTCACCAAACGCACCGAGAGCGAATACGATCCGTTTGGCGCGGCGCACAGCTCAACCTCGATTTCGGCAGCGCTGGGCTTTGCCGTGGCGAACAAACTGGTGGGCAAACCGGGGCGCGGAATCGCGGTGATCGGTGACGGCGCGATGAGCGCGGGCATGGCCTATGAGGCGATGAACAATGCCAAGCAGGCGGGCAACCGTCTGATAGTAATCCTCAACGATAACGACATGTCGATTGCGCCGCCGGTGGGCGGGCTTTCGGCCTATCTGGCGCGGCTCGTATCATCACGCCCGTTCCTCAAAGTGCGCGATATCGCCCGCCGCCTATCGCGCCACTTGCCCGAGCCGCTGCACAAAGCGGCGCGTAAAACCGATGAATTTACCCGCGGCTGGTGGATGGGCGGCACGCTGTTTGAAGAACTGGGTCTCTATTATGTCGGGCCAATCGATGGCCATAACCTCGATCAACTGGTGCCGATCCTTGAGAATGTGCGCGATGCCAGCGAAGGCCCGTGCCTGATCCATGTCGTGACACAAAAGGGCAAGGGCTATGCCCCCGCCGAGGCCAGCGCCGACAAATATCACGGCGTGCAAAAATTCGATGTCATCACCGGCGAGCAGGTCAAAAGCGGGGGCGGACCACCGAGCTATACCAATGTTTTTGCTGAAGCGCTGATTGCAGAAGCGCAGCGCGATAGCACGATCTGCGCGATCACCGCAGCGATGCCGAGCGGCACTGGCCTCGATAAATTTGAGAGCCTGTTTCCCGAACGCAGCTTCGATGTCGGGATTGCCGAGCAACATGCAGTAACATTTGCAGCAGGCCTCGCCGCACAAGGCATGCGGCCGTTCTGCGCGATCTATTCAACCTTCTTGCAGCGCGCTTACGATCAGGTTGTCCACGATGTAGCGATCCAGAAT
Source organism: Novosphingobium sp. (assembly GCA_043758655.1). GTDB lineage: Bacteria > Pseudomonadota > Alphaproteobacteria > Sphingomonadales > Sphingomonadaceae > Novosphingobium. The sequence continues at coordinate 3,768 of JAYVNC010000276.1, read as the reverse complement.
CTGCCGGTGCGCTTCGCGATTGACCGGGCTGGGCTGGTGGGCGCGGACGGCGCGACTCACGCCGGTTCATTCGATGTCACGTATCTCGCCACACTCCCCAATTTCGTGGTGATGGCGGCGGCGGATGAGGCCGAACTGGTGCATATGACGCACACGGCGGCCTGCCACGATACCGGCCCCATCGCCTTCCGCTATCCGCGCGGGAACGGCACCGGGGTGGCGCTGCCGGCGGTTCCTGAGCGGCTGGAGATCGGCAAAGGGCGGATCGTGCGGGGCCAAGATAGAGTGGGGGGTACCAAGATCGCCCTGCTGTCGCTGGGCACGCGGCTTGCGGAAAGCCTGAAGGCGGCAGATCAGTTGGAGGCGAAAGGCCTTTCCACCACGGTCGCCGACCTGCGCTTTGCCAAGCCGCTCGACGAAGAATTGATCCGCAAGCTGATGGTGAGCCATGAGGTTATCATTACTGTCGAAGAAGGCTCGATCGGCGGCCTAGGCGCGCATGTGCTCACCTTAGCATCCGATGCTGGCCTTACCGATCACGGATTGAAAATCCGCACCCTGCGCTTGCCCGATCTCTTTCAGGACCAGGATTCGCCCGAGAAACAGTATGATGCCGCCGGACTTAATGCGCCGCAGATTGTCGAAACAGTGCTCAAGGCCCTGCGCTGGAATGACGCGGGGGTTGAAGAGGCGAGGGCGTGAGCTTGGACGCGCCGTCACAGCGCCAGTTCCGCCGCGTGCTCATCCGCCTGTTCATCATCCAGTTCTTCAGCTGGAGCGCGATGTTTTCGCTGTGGATCTATGCGGTACCCGTGGTGGCGGGAAATGTTCTGCACCTCAGCCCGCAGGGCTCGGGAGGGCTGGCTCCGGCGCTGGTCACGGTAAGCCTGTGCTTTGCCGCCTATGCCACACTCGGGGTGCTCGGATCGTTCGCCCTGCCACCGCTGATTCGGCGCTGCGGTCACGGAGCGGTTTATGGGGCGCTGCTTTTGATCGGAGCGGCGGGGCTTGGCCTGCTCAGCATGGCACGAGACGCATGGCTGCTCGCCCCCGCCTTTATCGCAATCGGCGCGGGATGGGCGGCGATGGGCGCGATGCCCTACGCCCTGCTGTCCAAACTGGTCCCGGCGGGCAAAGGCGCCCACTACACCCGCCTTTTCGCCTTTTCGACAGTACTGCCGCAGGTGGTTACCACCCTGCTGCTCGCACTGTTCGCCGAACGGTGGTTCGCGTTGGCACTGGGCAGGGTGATTGGCCTTGGCGCAATAGCCATGGCTCTCGCAGGCCTGTTGGCGCTGGCATCACGCGACCTATTCGCGCCTGCTGATGGCGTGGCCGAGGATTGGTAGAAAATCAGCCCCCCGTGGGTTCGCGATCCTCAAGCGTATCGAGGTGCATCCAGCGCTTGACGAAGGGCGATACGGCCAGCACCAGCACGCTGATCCCGATGGCGACCCAGCCGATCTTGGAATAGATCGCCAGCGTCAGTTCCTTCGACATTTCGCCGCCTTCGCCGCCAGTAGCCTCGCCAATTTTGCCTGCGACGAAATTGCCGACTGCGGTCATATAGAACCACGCTCCCATCACGAAGCTGGCGAGATGCAGCGGGGCCAGCCGCGCCATTGCTGAAAGGCCGACGGGCGAGAGGCACAGTTCTGCGGTGGTGTGCAGCAAATAGATCAGGAACACGAACAGCACTGGCGTCATGCCGCCTACGCCCGAATGGGCACCCCAGACGAACAGCAGGAAGCCGAGGCCAACCTGCGTCAGTGCAAGGCCGAACTTGGCCGGGGCCGATGGTTCAAGACCCTTGCGGCCAAGATACTGCCAGACCGCTGCGAAGAACGGCGCGAACAGCACGATGTAGATCGGGTTGATCGACTGGAACAGGCTGGTCGGCACGCCCCCTTTGTCAACGAACTTGTCGGTATAGAGGTTGAGGCTGCCGCCCGCCTGCTCAAACAGACCCCAGAACAGCGGGTTAAGCGCGATCAGGAACAACATGGCAAAGATCCGCTCGCGCGGTTCCTTGGGCAGTTTGAAGGCTTCGTAAAGCGTGTATCCGAGCATCGCCAGACCAGTAACAATCAGCAGGTTCTGGATCACGCTCTGGTACTGGATCAGCATCCAGATCACCGCCACTGCCGCCCCGCCAATCGCATAGAATGACCATTCGCGGCTTTGCGTCAGTGGTGCCGGAGCCTCGCCGCGCCCGCGCAACGCAGGTTTGCCGACGATGAAAATCAGCAGGCCAATGACCATGCCGATGCCGGCGAGACCAAAGCCATAGGACCAGCCAATAGTCTCGCCCAGATAGCCAACGAGGATTGTGCCTAATGCCGCGCCGACGTTCACACCCATGTAAAAGATGGTGTAAGCCGCATCGCGCCGGATGTCTGACATCTTGTAAAGCTGGCCAACAATCACCGAGATATTGGCCTTGAGGAAGCCCGAGCCGACGATGATGAAGGCGAGCGCTGACCAGAACACGTCGATCGTCGGATCGTTCTGCCCGCCGCCGCCTTCAACCGCCATCAACCCGTGACCGATTGCGAGCAGGATGCCGCCAAAGATCACCGCCTTGCGCTGGCCAAGAAACCGATCAGCGATCAATCCGCCGAGCACCGGGGTGATATAAACCAGCGCGCCATAGGCACCGTAGATCAGGTTTGATCGGCTATCGGTGAACAGCCAATGCTTGGTGAGGTACAGCACCAGCAACGCGCGCATGCCGTAATAGGAAAACCGTTCCCACATTTCGGCATAGAACAGCACGAACAGCCCGCGCGGGTGGCCAACGACTTCCTCGCTTTTGCTCGCCGCGACCATCGCGCCGATGGCAAGAAATCCGAACAGCGCAATCGCCGCAATCGCTGCAATCCAGTCACCCTCATTCCAGCTGTTCATGTCCTTCATGTGCAATCCTTTATCCCGCGACGATTGTTCCCTGCGCAGACACTAGCTAGCGATTCGGGCTTGTGAAGGGCAAATAAGTTTCAATTGTACCTTTCTACGCCGCAAATTTGACGGAGGAGCTAGCATCCAGCGACTTGCGTGCACCGCTGTATTATGGCACTGATGCAGCGATGAACCAAAACAGTCGCCCCGTTTACCTCAGGCTTCGAGACCTGATTGCCGCTGCCATCATCGATGGCTCGTTTGCTGAAGGCGCGATGTTGCCCTCGGTTCGGGCATTTGCGGCGGAACAGGGGGCAAATCCGCTCACTGTCGCGAAGGCCTATCAACAGTTCCAGCTTGATGGCCTGATTGAGGTCCAGCGCGGGGTGGGAATGTATGTCGCGAGCGGCGCAGCAGCGCGGTTGCGAAACGCGGAACGGACGCTGTTCTTGGCGGAGGAATGGCCTGTCATCCGCCAGCGAATGCAGGTTCTGGGGATTGATCTGGCTGAACTCGCCTCGCCGGTCCGATAATCTTACAAAATTGTCCCCGATGAGGCGAATCTTGCGATTGCGGATTTCCTAACAGTCTGCCACATACTAATGCGCGTTTCGAGAATCTGTTGCGGGGGGTCGCAATCGGAGCGCTTTGGGAAATTCGGTCCTGGTTGTTTGAGCTGGGTCGTTTTACGGAGAGCCACCATGATACGCTCTGAACTGCTGCTGGCGCTTGCCCGAGAAAATCCAGAACTGCGTGCCGAAGAAGTTGAGCGCGTGGTTGACATCTTTTTTGATGAGATCAGCGAAAAGCTTGCCGGCGGTGGACGCGTCGAACTGCGCGGATTTGGAGCCTTTTCCACCCGCGCGCGCG
>JAYVNC010000275.1:0-3434 GCA_043758655.1 Novosphingobium sp. | reverse complement strand
GGTTACCGAAAAGGCGGCCAATGGCCGCGGCACCCCGGCCAAACCTGTCGATGGCAATTACGCAGCGACTATCACCATATCTCTAACACCGAAAAGTTGAGAACTGCTGTGAAACTTGTTTCCGCCCTGTTTGCTCGCCGCCTGAAATGCCGCGCCGCTGTGGCTGCCCTATGTGCTGTGGCGCTATCGCCAATCACGGCGCTGGCGACCACGGTTTCTCCGGTCATGATCGATTTGCAATCGGGCGGGCGACGTGTGGTCGCAAATATCAGCGTCAACAACACCGGTGCGGTTCCATTGCCGGTTGACATTGCGGTGACCAAGCTCAAGGCGACCTTGACCGGCTTTGAACAGACCAAAGAGAACACCGACGATCTTTTGGTTGTCCCGCCGTTGGCGCTGATTCCGGCAGGCCAAACCCAGACTTTTCGCGTCCAGTGGATCGGCGATCCTGACATTGCCGAGAGCAGCCATTACTATGTCGGGATTAACCAGATTCCGGTCAAATTGCCCGAAGGCAAATCGGCAGTTCAGGTGGTCTATAATTTCCAGGTGCTGACCAGCGTTTCCTCACCGCGACGCAAGGCGGGTCTGGTCATTCGGTCTGCCGTACCAACCACGATTGCCGAAGGCAAACCTGCCGCCGCGATCACCGTAGAAAATACGGGTGCCGCGCACGATTACCTTAGCCAGCACCGTATCAAAATCAGCGAGACCGACGCATCGGGTAGCCCGATATTTGAAAAGACGATCAGCGGTTCAGAATTTCAGCAGCTTATTGGATATGGACTGGTGGCGAGCCACACCACGCGCACCGTCAATATTCCGCTTCCGCTGCCTTCAACCAAAGGGAAGGTGAGCGCGGTCCTGATGGACGAACAGGCGCAGTAGCATCCTTTTGCCATATTGGCTGACCAGATGATCTGGTTGCCTTGAACATTTGATCTGCGCTTTGGGGCAACCAGTTTAATGCCAGCCGACGTTCCACCACAATTGCCAGCGGTGCATCTGGCGCAAGCCGATAAGCCGGTAGTATTTCCGGTGCCGGCGTTTGGGCACCGGGTGAACCCAACCGCACGCACGCTGCGCTTCATTGTGCCGGTTACCGATGGCACCAGCTACCTTGGCGATGTTGAACTGGCAGTTGCACCAGATGATGCGCTTTCGGTGGTGGCCCCGCGCATGGTTCAACTGTTGGAGCCAATCCTCAAAAAGGATGTGTTTCAGGCGCTCAAAACGCGCATTGGCACCAGCGCCGAGGTATCTGCGTTAACCCTGCAGGAATTCGGCATTCTGCTTGCCTATAATGATGCCACTCTCGCGCTCGCCATCAAAATCCCCTTGGAATCGCGCGAAATAAGCCGCTTGAGCTTGCGTGACGCCTTCGCGAACGGCGGCGAAACGCTTCAGCCTGCGCAATTCAGCGGCTATGTTAACCTGCGCGGCGCGATGGATTTCATCGAGCAAGGGCCGGGCAGCACGGTGCAAGCCCCAGTGTTCGGCATTGATGGCGCGGTGCGGCTGGGCGGACTGGTGGCGGAAAGCGAAGGCTACGCCTCGTTCCGCACCAATGAGCCGACTTTTCGCCGCACAGGATCACGGGTGGTTTACGACGATCTGACGCGGACAATGCGCTGGGCCCTCGGTGATGTGCGCCCGGTCTCACGCTCATTTCAGTCAACCCCGAACGTCGCCGGGCTTTCGGTCACGCGGCTTTACAACGTCCTCGATCCGCAGCGCGAAGTGCGATCAAACGGCACACAAAGCTTTAGCATCTTCGCGCCAAGCGTGGTGGAAACCATCGTCAATGGCCGCATTGTTGAACGCAAGACGCTGCAACCAGGTAACTACACCCTGCAAGATTTCCCGCTCGCCGATGGTGCCAATCAGGTCGAGCTTCAGGTCGAGGATCCAACCGGGCAGCGGCGCAAGATCAACTTTGATCTGTATTACAGCCGCGCTCTGTTGGCGCAGGGGCTTACCGAGTTTTCGGCCTTTGCCGGGGTCTATGCCTTACCTACCGCGCGCGGTATTTACTACTCGAATGACGTCATTGCGTCGGGATTTGTGCGCAAAGGTTTGAGCCAGAAGGTCACCGCCGGGGTCAATTTTCAGGCAGACAAGCTAGTGCAGCAGGCGGGCGTAGAATTTCTCAATGGCACCGCGCTTGGCCTTGTCGGGTTTGATCTGTCGGCCAGCCATCAGCGCGGCGGCCGCGATGGATTTGCTGCATCGGTCAGTTTCGAAAAGATCATCACCGGCGACGGCGAAAACGGACAATCGTTCCACGCCATTGCCGAACATCGCAGCCCCTACTTCGCCACGCCGGGGCAATTTGCCGGAATTGAACCGCTCAAATGGCGGTTATCGGCGGGCTACACGCGCAATTTTGGGCGTGACCGCTATTTCTCCGCTGACGTCCAGTTCAGCCGCGACCGCATCTCCAGCGAGGACCGGGTGAGCGTACGCGCCAGTCTGGGTTTCCGCCTGAGCAGCACCATGGGTGCAATAGCCGAGGCGGAATATGATCGCGGCACTCTGCGTAACGGCTTCGTTGCCCGCATTGGCCTGCGCAAACGCTTCGGCCTTCGCTCCAGCGCGCAGTTTGACGCCGATAGCCGCGGATCGGCGCGGGCCAGCTTCCAATCGAGCGGCGGCGACGGTATAGGCGCTTGGTCAGCCAATGTTGATCTGGCACGCGATCCATCGGGCTCGTCGCTCAACGCCAACGCCTATTATATCGGCAATCGCTTTGAAGGCGGGGTTAACCAGACGGCGAATTATGATGGCCCCGCAGGCCGTCTGATCGGCGCACGAACATCGCTGCGGTTCTCCACCGCGCTCGCCTTTGCCGATGGCACACTGGCAATCGGCAGGCCGGTTTCCGAAGGGTTCCTGCTGGCGCACGGCCATCGTTCGCTCGGCGGTGAGCCCGTTCGCATCGATCCGCGCGCAAAGAGCGAGATGGCGCGATCGGGGACGTTCGGCGCGGCAATGCTTGGCAGCCTGAGCGCCTATTCGGATCGCACAGTCATTTATGACGTCAATAACGCTCCGCCCGGATACGGTCTGGGGCAGGGGAATGTACATATTGTACCTAGGTATCGTGCCGGATACAATTTAACTATTGGCTCCGATTATCACTTACTGGTGGTCGGGGCGATCACGGACGTTAATGGGGAACCGATCACTTTGCTTACCGGACGGGCAACTGAACTGGCCGCACCAAAGCGCGCCGGAATTACGTTCTTCACCGGAAGAACGGGCAAGTTTGGTATTCCGGGTTTGCGCGCGGGCAAATGGCATATTGAAATGGCGACTGAACCGCCAACGATGTTCGAACTTGATGTGTTCGTCGTCAGATTATTTGAGACAGATGGCGGCGTAAATTAGCGGAGTGTTGGCGTCATCTGGGGGTTGATATTAGGCGGCGA
>JAYVNC010000274.1:0-10624 GCA_043758655.1 Novosphingobium sp. | reverse complement strand
GGCCAACCGACCAGGTCCATTTGGCTCCCGGCTTGTCGCGGAGGAAATCGAGTGCAAATCCGCCGGCGCGCGCGCCGATGTCGACACCGCGAATCCGGCCCATCAACCCGAACGCCAGCAGCGGCACCTTGCGGTCCGAACCTTCAGAGGTGGGCCCCATGATGACGCCTGCGCCGATGATCAGATAGTTGCCGTCAAAGATGTTGCGCGGTTTTTTGTTTGGCTCGGTAACTTTTGGTTCCTCAGCGGGGGCGACCTGTGCTGGAGTGGTTTGTGAGGGCGCCGATTGGGTGTTGCTGTCCACCACCGCCGCAGACGATGCGAGAAGCGCGGACCCAACAGAATTCATCACCAGCATGGCAAGCATCGACGGCACCCCACAAAGCCGCGCTGCTGCCGATTGGGCAGAAATCCGACCGAGGTGAAGGTTAAACGCTTGGTAACGATTCGCATAGACAGAGGCGGGTCGTCGGCTAAATATTCCGCGCCAGCGTTGCAAATCGGCACAGTGGGAATGGTTAAGATGTATCGCAACAAAAACTTCGGCTGCCCGGCTGCCTCGGCCATGCAGGTTCATCGAAATCCGGTGGTGGGAAAGGCAGAACTAAGACGCAGGTTTTGCAACGCCTTTATGTCCGCCAAACTTGGCGCGTAGGGCCGAAAGCATACGGCCCGCCACGCCGGCGTCGTCATGGCTGGCAAAGCGGTTGAACAGCGATGCGGCGATCACCGGCGCGCTGACCCCCTGTTCGACCGCAGCCAGCACCGTCCAGCGACCTTCGCCGCTATCCGCCACGCGCGGTGAGAAGTTCGACAGGTCTGGATTTTCGGCAAGCGCATCGGCCCCGAGATCGAGCAGCCATGATGACACCACCGACCCGCGACGCCAGACCTCGGCGATGCCTGCCATATCGAGATCATAGCGGATCGCTTCGGGAACCGTGTCAGCCCCGGCAGTGGCGAACAGCGCGAAGCCCTCGGCAAAGGCTTGCATCATGCCGTATTCAATGCCGTTGTGAACCATTTTGACATAGTGGCCAGACCCCGCCTTGCCGCAGTGCAGCCAGCCCTGCTCACCTGCTGCCTCAGGCCCGTTCGCGCGCGCCGGGGTGCGCTCGGCGGTGGCGATACCGGGGGAGAGTGTGGCGAAAATTGGCGCATTGCGGGCGACCGCTGTTTTGTCTCCGCCGATCATCATCGAATAGCCACGCTCAAGCCCGAACAGCCCGCCACTGGTCCCGCAATCGAGGAACGCAACCCCGCGCGTGGCCAAGGCGGCGGCGCGATCGGTGCTGTCCTTGAAGTATGAATTGCCGCCATCGATCAATGTGTCTCCAGCGGCGAGGCGCGGGGCGATCTCGTCAATCACACTTTGCGTAACCTTGCCAGCCGGGACCATCATCCAGACGGTGCGCGGTGCGGACATGCCGCTGACCAGATCGGCAAGACTGGCGGCGGGAATCGATCCGGTTTCCGCCGCGAGCGCCTCACGCTCCGCCTGATCGATGGAAAATACGTGGCATTTGTGCCCGCCCTTAGTCAGCCGTCGCACCATGTTGCCGCCCATACGGCCTAGCCCAATAAAGCCGATTTCCATTGCATTCCTCTCCGGTTCAGGCCCCAGCCTGCCACAGCCGTATCGCATCAATCGGCCAGACTAGCATAAGCACATTCAGCGTCAGGTTGTCGCGGATCATTGCGAGTGTGAACAGTTCAACACCGATGGCAAGAGCAATGCTTGCCCATGTAGGAATGCGATTGGCAATGAGAAAGCCGATGACCATGAAGCCGATGTCGGACAGCGAATTGACTACGGAATCGCCGTTGTAACCCAGACTCACCGTTACTGCACGGTAGCGATCAATGATAATCGGCGAGTTTTCTAGCAGCTCCCACAGGCCTTCAAAGGCTACGGCAATCGGCAGTGCCCAGCTTGCAGGTCGCCCGCCAAACAGTTTCCACCGCCGCCAAAACACATATGCGAAGAAATAAAACATCAATCCGTGGATCATGTGACTGAACGAGTACCAATCGGCGATGTGCTGGCTATTCTCAGACGATTGAACCACGCCCCACCACAATTTGACCGTGCCGCAAGTGCATATCGGCACCCGGCCCATCGCCAGCAGGATCACACCAATGCCGAGCGCTGTGTCGAGGGCGAACATTGCGCCACGGCGGTTTGGTAGGAGGGTGGTCATGCAGGCTCGCGTTCTGGTGGGGTAGTATCGCCGGGGCCGAGATCACGCTGCATATACAGCGTGTCGAGCCATTGGCCATGCTTGCGCCCGACGCTGCGCATCCGCCCGGTCTCGGTGAAGCCTGCGCGGGTATGGAGTGCGCGGCTGGCGGCTTCCGCGCCGCCGATCACCGCGATGATCTGGCGAAAACCACTGGCTTCAGCAACTTCGATCAGCGCCGCCAGCAGCGCCGTTCCTATGCCTTTGCCGCGCGCAGTTTCGGCAATATAGATCGAATCCTCATAGGCAAAGCGGTAGGCGGGACGATCTCGGAATTGGGCGGCATAGGCATAGCCGACGACGTTGCCCGATGCTTCGTAGGCTACCAGCCACGGCGCTCCAGCTGTGACCACCTTGCCGATACGCGCCGCGAATTCCGCTGCGCTCGGCGGATCGGTTTCGAAGGTGGCCGTGCCGTGCATTACGTGATGCGCATAGATTTTCGCGCAGGCGGCGGCATCGCTGGTCGTTGCACTGCGGATCAACATGATGGCCACAATGCCCGAACATTGCGCTGAGGCAAGCCCGCTATTAGGAGCGCTTTATCGCAAATCGCCGCATGTGCCGAGATGGAGTCCTGATTAAATGAAACGCCTCGCCGTCTATTGCGGCTCTGCAACGCCCGAAGACCCGCGCTACGTCGCACTTGCCAGCGAGGTGGGCCGGACGCTCGCCCTGCGCGGGATTGGCTTGATTTACGGCGGCGGGCGGCTGGGCTTGATGGGCGCGGTGGCATCGGGCACCTTGGAGGCTGGCGGCGAGGTGATCGGCATTATTCCTGAGGCGCTGGTGTCAGGCGAAGTTGCCAATCACGAATGCACCGAGTTGCGCGTGGTCGCCAATATGCACGAGCGCAAGGCGGCTTTCACCGATCTGTCGGACGGCTTCATTACCATTCCCGGCGGAGTTGGCACGATGGACGAGCTGTGGGAGGCGGTTAGTTGGGCACAGCTTGGCTATCACGCCAAGCCGGTCGGGCTGCTCAATGCCTTCGGTTTTTTCGATCATCTGCTGGCGTTCAACAGCCATATGGCGGAAGTTGGCTTTGTCCGCCCCGCGCATGCCGGGATCATCATTGCTGATAACGCAATTGAGCCGCTGTTAGAGCGGATGGCAGCCTATGTGCCGCACACCACGATTTTCCAGATGAAAGCGAAGGATCTTTAAGGTATCACCACTGGCCGTGGCGCTTCCGGCGGATTGAGCCGCCGGAATAATTTACCGTTTTCGCTGAACAACACCACCGCAAGCGCTGCGAGGCCCGCGATAAGGAACGAATAGGCCAGTGGCCGCGCGGTCTGATCATAGGCTTGGCCGATCAGGGCGCCGAAAATTGCGCCCAGCATAATGCGGGTAAAACTTTGCACCGAGCTAGCCGCGCCGGCGATCCGGGCGAAAGGTTGCAGCGCGATCGACCCGAAATTAGAGCCCATAAAACCCATCAGCATCAGACTGATTGTCACCAGTGGGGCAAAGGTCCACAGCGTTTCATAGTGGCTGTGCGCCAGCCAAACCTGCGCCACTGACACTGCTATATAAACCAGCAGCGCGGTATGCGAAACCCGCCGCGCCCCGAAGCGTTCAACGATCCGCGAATTGGTGAGATTTGCCACCGCCATCGATAGCGCCATCGCGCCGAAGAATAACGGATAGGCCTTGCCCGCACCAAAATGCTCGGCGATTAATTGCTGGCTCGACTGAATATAGCCCCAACTTGCTCCCATAACGAAACTGATGCCGAGGACATAACCAATCGAGGGGCGGTTGGTCAGTGCAGTAATCATGTTGCGGCCAATTGTGCGTGGATCAATCGCCTGCCGATATTCAGGATGCAGCGTTTCTGGCAGGCGATAGGCGGCCCACACACCAATAACTACGCCTTGCATGGCAATCAGCGCGAAGATCCACCGCCATCCGGCAAATAGCAAGATCGTCTGTCCGAGCGATGGGGCAACCATCGGCACAACCATAAAGATCATGCCGATCATTGATTGCAATCGCGCCATGCGGTCGCCTTCGAACTTGTCACGGATTATCGCGTTGGGCGCCACGGCGAGACCAGCGCTTATCAGCCCTTGCAGGCCCCGAATTACTAACAGCGTGTTGAAATCTGTAACCATCGCGCAGGCTAGCGTCAGCGCGACATAGCCGCCAATGCAAACCAGCAGCACCCGCTTGCGGCCATATCGGTCAGCCAATGCGCCGGGAGCTAGAGATCCTAGGCCAAGCCCCAACATGAACACGCCGATCACCAGCTGGCGCCGGTTAGGGTCTGCCACGCCAAGATCGCGGGCTATATCGCCCAGACCCGGCAGCATCGCGTCAATCGCTACCGCATGCAGTGCCTGAACCAGCGCGAGCATGATAATCAGCTCGCGCTCGCCAATGGTGCGTGCGGCAGCTGGGGGGGTGAAGGGGGTAGAGGCTGACATAAAGACGCCAATGGACGCCCGGCGAGCAAATGCCCACCCCTTGCGCACCAAAATTTCGCAAATTCGGGAAGGATCGCATAGGCTTTGGCGATGGATGATGATGGAGACAACTTTGGCCCCGAACCGATGGGCCTTCGCAAGATCATCCATGTCGATATGGACGCCTTCTTCGCCAGTGTTGAACAGCGCGATGATCCTGAAATCAGGGGCAAACCGGTGGCGGTTGGCGGATCATCGGATCGCGGAGTGGTCGCGGCAGCGAGCTACGAAGCGCGGCGCTTTGGCGTGCGTTCGGCAATGGCATCGGCCAAGGCAAAGCGGTTGTGCCCCGATCTGATTTTCGTGCGCCCACGCTTTGCCGCCTATAAGGAAGTGTCACAGCAGATCAGGGCGATATTTCGCGATTATACCTCGCTGGTTGAACCATTATCGCTCGATGAGGCCTATCTTGATGTCACCGAAGACCTCAAAGGCATCGGCAACGCCACCCGTATCGCTGAGCTGATCCGCGCGCGGATAAAGACCGAAACGGGCCTCACCGCGAGCGCCGGAATTTCGTACAACAAGTTCCTCGCCAAAATCGCATCGGACCAGAACAAGCCCGATGGCCTGTGCCTGATCCGTCCGGGGGAAGGGGGGCAGTTCGTCGCAGCGCTGCCGGTGCGGCGGTTTCACGGGGTCGGGCCAAAAGGCGCGGAAAAGATGGCAGCGTTGGGGATTGCGACTGGCGCCGATCTTGCGATCAAGGACATTGTGTTCTTGCGCCAGCACTTCGGCAGCCAAGCCGATTACCTTTACCGCGCCGCGCGGGGTATTGATCTGCGCCGGGTCAGCTCAGATCGTCCACGCAAATCGGTGGGAACCGAGCGGACCTTTGATCGCGACATTTCATCAGGGCCAGCATTACGCGACACGCTCGATAATATTATCGTCATGGCCTGGGCCGACATCGAGCGGCTGGGCGTGCGCGGGCGGACGATCACGCTCAAGCTGCGCTATGCTGATTTCACCCCCAAATCGCATTCGCGCACCCTGCCCGAATGGATCGCCGGGCGGGAAGAATTTTCCAGCATTGGCCATGCCTTGCTGAACGAACTTCTCCCCATGCCGCAACCCGTGCGGCTGATGGGGCTGACGCTGTCAACGCTGGAGGGCGAGCGGCCCGAGCCAGTTTTTACTGGCGGCGACGCGCAGCTTTTGCTGCTGTGAAATAGGTGGGGAGGAGCGCGGGCAGTTTGGACGATATACTTGCGGGCAGGGCATTCAGCGCGAAAAATTCTGCGTGGGTTATTTCGCGGAGATCAGCCCGAGGGTCGCCGCCGCTCCAGCCCGCAACAACGCGGACATCGTTGTTTGATCCGTGTATCATGTCGGTGACGAGACCGATTTCGACCTTATCCTCGATCACCAGTCCGGCTTCTTCAAATACTTCGCGCGCGGCGGCCTCGCAGGCATCCTCGCCGCGTTTCATGCCGCCGCCAGGGAGCATCCAATCGTGGCCGCCATAGGAATGACGGATCAGCAGCACGCGCTGCGCCGGGTCGATCACCACCACGCGCACGCCCGAAACCTGTGCGCCACTGACCCGCCACCAACGCAGCCGCAACCAATGCGCGGTGCGCAGCGCGAGGACGTATAATGGGCGCGGAATGCGGTGCAGTATCAGGTGAAGCATGTCACCGGCTTGCCCCATGCTGCAAGCAGGCGGGCAACCGGTAGGTCGTTCGCGCCCTTCGCTGCGGCCTCAAACAGCAAGCGCTTATCGGCACCGCGGATGACAAACATCAGCGCATCGGCGTCGATCAGCGCCGGGATGGTCAACGACAGGCGGTCATAGGGCGCTTCGGGGGGCAGCGGATCGGGAGTGATGCGGATGAGCTTTAGCGGCTCCCCAGCCTGCGGATCGGTGTTGGGAAACAGCGAAGCGACATGGCCATCAGCCCCCATGCCCAGCCACACCAGCGCGAAATGCGGCGGTTTGGCATGTTTGCTAAGCGCCACGACTTTCGCCCCTGCCGGTTCCAGAATTGCCCGGATACGGCCGACGTTTGACGCGGGGTTGTCCTCGGGCACGATCCGGTCATCGCCGGGCCAGACCGAAATGCGTCTCCAATCAAGATCACGTTCCACCAGATCAGCGAAAATCGGAAATGGGGTTGATCCGCCGGGCACGGATATGGCGATGGGCGCGCCTTTGGCAGTACCGAGCGCTTCGGTAAGCTTGCTGGCAATCCAGTCGGCGATAGTCTGATCGCTGGCATTTTCGATGATAGTTGTGGGCATGTGCATCTGCATAGCACCGTCATAGCGAAGCCGAAACGGTGCATTGGCGCATTTCGGATGCGCTTATGCCGCAGTTGATTTCAGGAACCAGACGCGCTGTTCTGCCTGATCAGTCCAGTCATCGATGATGCCATCGGTCGCGTTGTCACCGGCTGCGCCAGCCGCCTCCTTGGTGGCGCGCAGACGGGCGATAAAAGTTATGTTGCCCGCAGCCAGTTCACTTGCCATCGCCTCGGCGGATAGCGTGAAGTCATCCTGATCAGCAATTTCGCTTTTGCCCGAGATCGAGCCGATTGAAGTCAGCGTCGCCGCACCGTTCTTGCGCACACGCTCGGCGATGAGGTCCGTCAGTAAGAAAATTGCCGTCGCCTGTTCGTCAAACAGCAAGTGCATATCGCGGAATTGCGGCCCTTTGACATGCCAGTGGAAGTTCTTGGTTTTGATATAGAGCGCGAAGGCATCAGCCAAAAGGATGTTCAGACTGTCAATCAGTGCTTTGCGCGCGTTGTCATTTGCCATGGCCATTTTCCTTCTTGTGAAACCCGCCTAGTCGCAATTATAAATTGACGAAAACGATCAAAAGATATTTCAATGATCGGTTTTTGCGATCACGCCATGCCGCGCCACACCAGCACACCGCCTGCAACCAGCAAAAATACCCCTGCAAGCCGCCGCAGTTTTCGCAGTTCGGGTCGCGAGCCAATCTCAGGTGCGATCCACGCCAGCCCCAGCGCGAGCACGCTGCCCGCGCCGCCGCCCATCCCGGCGGTGAGCGGTGCGGCGGTGACCATCGCCAGCGCCAAAATCAGAAACCGCGCCGCGTCGGTTATCTGCTGCGCGCTGAGCACCAGCAATGCAGCGAACAGTGAATTGGTTGGTTCTTCGGGAGGCCGCTTTGCGGCGAGCAGCAGCGCCTCACCACCAGCGAACACCAGCGCCAACCCGGCAAACACCATCCGTGCCTGCACGGTCGGAACTTCCGCGACAAACACCGTCGCCAGCCACGCCGCCGCCGCGCTGCAAGCCGCGCTTGAGAGGACCGCAACGATCAGCAGCCCGGGCCGCGATGCCTGCCGCGCGCTCATCTGCGCCACCAGCAACTGATCGCGCGCACCAAGCGAGGCGAGCAGGGTGGCGAGGAAGGCGAAGATGAAGCCGCTCATTGAGAGCGCCGACATTTCATAATTTGGGGCCTATCACAACTTCGGAAGCGTCACGCCGCGCTGGCCCATGTATTTGCCTGCACGGTCGGCATAGCTGGTCTCGCAGGGCTCGTTGCCTTGAAGGAACAGAAACTGGCAGGCACCCTCGTTGGCGTAAATCTTCGCAGGCAACGGCGTGGTGTTGGAGAATTCCAGCGTCACATGCCCCTCCCAACCGGGCTCGAGCGGGGTGACGTTGACGATGATTCCGCAACGGGCATAGGTGCTTTTGCCAAGGCAGATCACCAACACATCGCGCGGCACCCGGAAGTATTCGACCGTGCGGGCGAGCGCGAATGAGTTGGGCGGAATGATGCAGACATCAGTTTTGCGGTCGACGAAGCTTTTGGGGTCAAAGTCCTTTGGATCGACCACCGAGCTATCGACATTGGTGAAGATCTTGAATTCATCCGCCACCCGCGCATCATAGCCATAGGATGAAAGGCCGTAAGATATGCACCCCTCGCGCCGCTGACTTTCAACGAACGGCTCGATCATGCCGCTCGCCTGAGCTTGGGTTCGTATCCACTTGTCTGAAAGAATCGCCATGCCAGAGTGATTGCTGAAGGGCGAGCGAGGGGCAAGCGGAGGGGGCGATCTTTCCCCCTAAATCCCAGACTCTTTAAATCCCCGCCCACCATTGGTATCCGCGCGAATCTTCCCAGAATCCGCCTTTGCCGCCGTAAAGCCCGGCAAGACTCGCGCGCGCTTCAATCCGCATTACATATTTCGCCTGTTTGTAACCCAGCTGGCGTTCGGAGCGCAGCCGGATAGGCGCGCCGTGATCTACGGGGAGCGCCATGCCGTTCATCTGCCACGCAAGGATGGTCTGCGGATGGTGCGCCTCGATCAGATCGAGCGATTCGTAATATTGCGCGCCGTCATAAAGATCGGCGCAGTGGAAAATGAGGAACCGCGCGGCGGGGAGCAGGCCTGCGGAATTGAGGATATTCGAAAGCTGCGGCCCCTGCCATTTGCCGATAGCACTCCAGCCTTCGACGCAATCGTGGCGGGTAATCTGCGCGCGCTGCGGCATCGCTTTGAGCGCATCAAGCGACAGATCGAGCGGGCGCAGTACCAGCCCATCGACGCGCAGTTTCCAGTCCTTGAAATTGTTCGCCGCATGGGCTGACCATTCAGCATTGGCCGCGCCGGTGCGGCTGCCGTTGGCGCGAAAGTGGGGGGACATGTCGGCCTCGGAAAATTCGCGCGCGAGGGCATCACCCATCAGTGCACGTTGCCCGCCGAAGTGCAGATCGCCGACGTTTTCGAGCATTGAGCGGAACGGCCCGGGCTTGGTCAGCTTGTCACAACCAGCGAGCATCACGCTCCCTGCTCCAAGTGTCCCGGCAGTGAGCAGGCGGCGGCGGGATAGATGCTCAATCATGGCCGCTCTCCGTCTTGGCACCGGGCTTGTCAGGCGTCACACGATACCAACCGGTAATCATCGACCGCACCTCGTTAATTGGCCCGGCCAGCACCACCATGATGATGTGGACGATGAAGAACGCGACCAGCCCTGCGGCGCAAAGGAAATGCAGCGACCGGGCCGATTGCCGCCCCCCCAGCAGATCGGGCAACCAGTGAAACGCCGCATCAATCGCCGGAGATAGCGCCATTCCGGTGAGCACAATGCCCGGCAGCAGCACAAATAGCACACCGCCATAGGCCAGCTTTTGAAGGACATTATAGGCCAGCGCCGCCTCTCCAGTAGGGAAGCGCAACGCGGCGTGGTCTTTGATGTCTTGCCAGACATGTGCGGGCGAAAGCTCGGCTAGCTTCGGCCACAAATCGCGGCGGACGTGGCCGTTGACCAGTGACCAGACCAGATAAAGCACGATACCGCTACCCAGCAGCCAAGCAAAGGCGAGGTGCCAAACCCGGGCATCGGCCAAACTGTAATAGCTGGGGATAGTCATCCAGCCAGGGAAATTGGGCAGTTCGAGCCAGGCATGATCGGGATTAGCGCCATATGGCCCCCAATAAAGCCGCGGATGAGCGTTCAAAATCATCAGCCCGCTCATCAGCATGATCGTAACACTGACAACGTTGATCCAGTGCCACAGCCGGGTAGAAAGCCGGTGGCGTTTGACCAATGGACCGGCGGCGGAGTCCGCTGACGGTGGGGATTCAACTATTGCGGGTGTTTCAACAGTAGCATCCATCAGCGCACCCCATCAGTCAGACGCTCAAGAGATTAGCGCAGCACTTATCTTTCGGCAAGGCCAGCACAAGGTGCCATGATGCCGTCAGCCCGGGCGGGTCACGGCGCTGGCGTTGGCCGGTTTGAGGTTGAATAGGCACCAGATAACTTTGCGAACAGCGGGTTCAATCGCGACGACGACGCGTGAAAGCGCCACCATTGCCGTCACCGTGATTGCCAGCGCCAGATAGGGGTTGAGGCCCGACAACCAGACCATAGACTCGCGGCCGATTTCGGCGTGCAACAAATAGAGCGGATAGGTGA
>JAYVNC010000273.1:0-3442 GCA_043758655.1 Novosphingobium sp. | reverse complement strand
GTCATCGTCGGGCTGCTGCTCGGCGCGCTGCTCCCGTACCTGTTCGGTGCGATGGGCATGACAGCGGTGGGCCGCGCGGCTGGCGAAGTGGTGAAGGACGTTCGTGACCAATTCAAGAACAACCCCGGCATCATGACCTTTGAAAGCAAGCCAGACTATGCCCGCACGGTTGACCTTGTCACCAAGGCGGCGATCAAGGAAATGATCATTCCATCGCTGCTGCCCGTTGCAGCGCCGATTGTGGTCTACTTCGTCATCACTGCGGTTGCAGGCCAAGAGAACGGTTTCGCCGCACTCGGCGCCCTGCTGCTCGGCGTGATCGTCGGCGGGCTGTTCGTTGCCATCTCGATGACATCGGGCGGTGGCGCATGGGACAACGCCAAGAAGTACATCGAAGACGGCCACCATGGCGGCAAGGGCTCAGAAGCCCACAAGGCTGCGGTGACCGGCGATACGGTTGGCGATCCTTACAAGGATACGGCTGGCCCGGCGGTGAACCCGATGATCAAGATTACCAACATCGTGGCGCTGTTGTTGCTCGCGGCGCTGGCGGCACACGGGGCGGGTTGATTCCCCGCGAAGGCGGGAATCTCATGCCTCAACGTACTGCCCTCGGCCTGAGGCCCCCGCCTTCGCGGGGGAGCAGGAACATGGGTTAGAAATGCAAAACCCCGTCCGGAGCAATCCGGGCGGGGTTTTTGTTTGGCCCTTGCGCTTCTACTCCCCTCCTCTTCAGAGGAGGGGCAACGAAGACTTGGCAGCGTGCTGTCTAGTCGAAGTGGGGTGGGGGCTGTCCGTTATGACCAACGCCGCGAGTGGGGACAGCCCCCACCCCAACCCCTCCCCTGAAGAGGAGGGGCTTTTTGCGTCACCCCTTCAAAATCTCGTCATCCCACCCAATCTCGTCATCCTGAATTCATTTCAGGATCCATTCCACCCCACACCCAGTGCACGAATTGTCACAATACGCCACCGCCACACACCCTTAAACACGCCGCACCTGAACCACGACGGATGCTGAGACAAGTTCAACATGACGATGTGGGTGAAGGTATGTGCAAATTAGCAGCCAGTTGCGTCCACCATGAAGAGCACCGGCTTGCCGCGCGATTCTGGCTCCCACCCGGCCACCAAGGCAGCCCGCACGCCGTTCACAACAATAGCATCGTTGAGCTTGGGGCGTCTGCGTTGTGGCGATCCGTTTCCGCGACCGGTTGGCATAGGAAACTCCAATACAGCCTCCCGTTGGCCATAAACGTGCCGCAACGAAACCGTCATGCCTCGCCATCCATCAGTCGTGCACCATTGTGGCTCACGCTGAAGTTCCCATTCATATCGCTGGCCATCAACATCAATGACACCAGAAAGGCTGCGCGTGTGGTGCATGTCACGAATGTAGCACCGCTAGGATTGCTAATCACCCCCCGGCCAACCCGAAAAACGCCCCCGCATCCATCGGCTCAGCCCTCAAAAACCCTTGCCAACAATCACACCCCTCCGCCTCGACCGCAGCACGCTGCGCCTCGGTCTCAATCCCCTCGGCAATCACGCCCAGATCGAGCGCCCGCGCCATCGCGACAATTGCGCGCAGCACGGCCAGATCGCGCGGGTCTTCGGCGATGCCATCAACCATCGCCCGATCCAGCTTGAGATAATCCAATGGCAGCAGCTTCAAATAGCGGAAGTTGCAAAACCCCGCGCCGAAATCATCGAGCGCAATCCGCATGCCCGCTGCCGATAGCGCCGCCAGCGATTGCCGCGCCAGTTCGATGTCCGCCAGCAGCGCCTGCTCGGTAACCTCCAGCGTCACCCTGCCCGCCGGAAAACCGCTCGCCTCAACGATGCCCGCCAGCACGCCTGCATAATCATGCGCCGCCAGGTCCGCCGCCGTGACATTGATCGACAGCCGCAAATGCTCGGGCCAGGCCCGCGCCAGCGCCAGCGCCTTGGCGGCGATATGCTGCGATAGCTGCGCCACGTGATCCGCGCGCTCAGCCACGGCGAAGAGCGCGGCGGCACCGATGCGGCCAAGCTGCGGATGCTCCCAGCGGGCGAGCGCCTCGGCCCCGGTGAGCATATCGCCGGGCATGGCGAATTGCGGCTGGAACAGGATCGAAATCTCGTCGCGGGCCACCGCTTTGAGCAGGTCAGCCTCAAGCTGCGCGGCTGATCGCCCGGGCCGGGTGGCGGCACCGTCAATCCAGTGGACCCGGCGCGCGCGCGATGTCGCCTGCGCCTGCACCAGACGGTCAATCACCGATCCCGCATCCTCACCAGAAAGCGCCCGGATCAGCGCGATGCGCGGCAGCATCTGCATCGCGCCAATCGCATGCGGCATAGGCCGGGCGATGTATTCGACCAGCCCCTGCCCAAACAGCGCCCACCGCTCGCGGCTATGCGCGCCCCGCGCCGCCAGCAGGAAACTCCCGCCGCCGAGCCGCGCCGCCAGCCAGTTCGAATCAAGCTCGGCCCCGGCGAAGTGCTGAATGCGCGCGGCGGCCTCTGCCAGCACCCCGTCACCCGCCGCGCTGCCATAGGCGAGGTTGACCGTGTCGAGCCGCGTGAGCGAGAGCAGCAGCGCGTGTACCTGGCCTTCGGCGAGCCACGTTTCGAGCCGCTGACGCGCGGCCTCAGCACCGGGAAGCCCGGTCAAGGCATCGCGGCCCGCTTCAGCGGCGGTGTGGCGCAGGTGCTCCATCGGTGCACCCTAGATGCAAACACGTTGCAAAACCCTCAATTATTGCCAAAGCGCGCCGAGCCCGATACGACGCGCGCCATGGGCAGCCCGATGAAACTCGCGCTTGTGGTGTCGCACACGGACAAAGCGCAGGACGGCGCGGGCGATCTGCGCGCCGCGCATGAATGGGTGGCGCTTGAGGACGCTGACGCTGTTGTGGTGGTTGGCGGCGATGGTTTCATGCTCCACGTGCTTCACGAAATGCTCGATGCCGGGCGCGTTGTACCGGTTTACGGGGTCAATCTGGGTACCGTTGGCTTCCTGATGAACCGCCTTAAATCAAAACGTAACATTGCCGAACGGGTCGAACGCGCGCGGCCCGTGGCAGTTGTCCCGCTGGAAATGATCGCCACCAACCGCGCCGGCAAGGTCCACCGCCACTATGCGATCAACGAGATTTCGTTGCTGCGCGAAACCCGGATGACCGCCAAGCTGGAGGTCAAGGTCAACGGCAAGGTCCGCATGGCTGAACTGGCGGGGGACGGTGTGCTGGTGGCGACACCTGCGGGCTCAACCGCCTATAATCTATCAGCAAATGGTCCAATCCTGCCGCTCGGTTGCGGGATGTTGGCGCTCACCCCGCTCAGCCCCTTCCGCCCTCGCCGCTGGAAGGGCGCGATCTTGCCAGATAGCGCCGAAGTCACCTTCACCGCGCGCGATCCTGAAAGCCGCCCGGTGGCTGCGGTCGCCGATCAGAAGGAAGTC
>JAYVNC010000272.1:0-3452 GCA_043758655.1 Novosphingobium sp. | reverse complement strand
CACTCGCGGTATTACCCGCCTCGATCATGCAGCCAATCCGCTGCGCCCCGTGCACCCGGTCAAACCACGCAAGAATCGCGCGCATTGCCTCACCCGCGATGCCCTGACGCCAATGATCGTGGTGGACGATCCAGCCCGCTTCGGGAACGTCATCGAGCCCGGGCTTATCGCGCCATGAGCGAAACACACCGCAACTGCTGACGATATCGCTTTGGCCTTTCAACCGCACCAGGAACGTGCCGTAATTATACAGCGCCCAGCAACCAGCATTGCGCTGGACACGTTCAAAACTGGCTTGCAGCGTCGAAGGGCGGTCACCGAGGTAACGCCGCGTCTCGGCAGATTCGGTCAGCGCGAACAAGCTTTGATGGTCACGGATTGCAGGTTGCCACAGCTCGAGGCGGTCGGTGATCAGAAGCGGCGCGTCGGTCATAGAACCGCGCTTAGCCCATGAATGGCAATGCCAACCAATCCGCCCACCAGCGTGCCGTTGACCCGGATAAATTGCAGATCGCGGCCCACCGCGCCTTCGATCCGGTCGGTTACGGTCGAGGCATCCCAGCGCTTCACCGTCTCTGAAATCAGCCGGACAATCTCGTTGCCATAGCGGCTGGCTATCCCGACGAGCGTGCGGCGGGCAAAGCGATTGACCAGCCGTTGCAGCTCGGCATCACGTTGCAGCGCGCCGCCGAGTTCGGCCAGGCTCTCGCCGAATTGACCCGACAGCGCGCCACCCGGATCACGCGCCATGCTGAGCATGCGGGTGCGCGCGCGTTCCCACAAGGCATCGAGCCACGCGGTCATCGCCGGGTTGGATAGCAGCTCAAGCTTTAGCCGGTTGACCCGGTCGTGCATCTCTGGATCATCCTTGAGCGCCTTGGCCAGATGTTGCAGCCCTTCTTCAGCCTTGAGCCGCACCGGGTGATCGGGAACGACGATACATTCGGCGATCAGTTTGAACAGCCCATCAAGGATGGCATTGGTCAGCCGTTCATCGAGCCCGGTCCAGCGCATAATGCCATTGGCGCGTTCGTGGATCAGATTGCGCAGCAGATCTTCGTTGGCCTCAAGCGTTACCCCGGTCCAGCGCAGCATGCCGTCCATCAGCGGCATGTGACGCCCATCGACAATCGCCGAATCGAGCAAGCCGCCGAGCAGCGGCGCGAGATCGAGCTTTTCGAGCTGCGCTTTGAGGCCTTTTTTGACCATGCCGCCCATCTGTTCCGGATCGAGCGATTGCAACATATCGGCAAACAGGTTCGCCGCACCGCTGCGCAGGCGCGAGCCTTTGTAATTCAAACTGCCGCGTTCGGGATCGGCGAGGAACTGGCCAGCCGCCACGGCGAGGTTCATTGCCTTCATCCGCTGGGCGACAACCTGCGGGGTGAGGAAATTATCGCGGATGAAGCCGGCCATCGAATCGGCGATACGGTCTTTGTTTTCGGGCACAATCGCGGTGTGCGGGATCGGCAGGCCAAGCGGGTGGCGGAACAGCGCGGTTACGGCGAACCAATCCGCCAGACCGCCGACCATCGCCGCCTCGCTGAACGAAAGCAGCCATGGCCAAACGGGATGGGTGTGGACCATCAGCCGCGCGAGCAGGAACAGAGCGGCCATGGCAACCAGCAAGCCTGTGGCAAAAAGCCGCATTAATGCCGCTTTATCGGCGGGAACCTTGGCGAGGTTCGCGCTCACTCCGCCGCGAGCGCTTCCGGTGGGGCAGATTGCACCGCGGTGGGATAGCGTGCGGCAACCTGTTCTTCAGGCTTGTACGAGAGGAAGCGGCGGCGCAGCCCCGGACCGAGGCGCTTTTCCACACCATCGGCAAGGCTGAACCCGGCAGGGACGATGATCAGCGTCAACAGCGTCGACATAATCAGCCCGCCGATCACCACGGTGCCCATCGGCGCGCGCCATGCTCCATCGCCGCCAAGCGAAATAGCTGTGGGGATCATCCCGGCGGTCATCGCCACGGTGGTCATAACAATCGGCTGCGCGCGCTTGTGCCCCGCTTCAATAATCGCTTCGTATTTATCGGTCCCCTTCGACATTTCATCAATGGCAAAATCGACCAGCAGGATCGAATTTTTGGCGACAATGCCGAACAGCATCAGCACCCCGATGAACACCGGCAGCGAAATCGCTTGGCCGACAATCACCAGCATCAGCAATCCACCGAGCGGCGCGAGGAACAGCGATGCCATATTGACCAGCGGCGAGACGAACCGGTGATAAAGCAGCACCAGCACGGTGAAAACCAGCAGCACACCGGCAACCAGCGCCTTAAAGAAACTGACCATCATGTCGGCCTGCCAGCGGTCGGATCCGACTGGCGCGCTCGACACGCCGGCTGGCAATTTCTGCATGATCGGAAGCTTGGCGATTGCCGCTGTCACGGTGCCTTGGGCAGCGCCCGGCCCAACATCGGCGCCAATGACCACGCGGCGGCTTTGATTGTAACGCTGGATGCTCACCGGGCCAGAGCCAAAGCTGATCTCGGCAACCGAGGAAAGCGGAACCGAGCCGCCAGTGGTTGTTTGCACCGGCAAGTTCTCAATCGTCGCAATGCTGCGCCGGGCATCGTCTGAAAGGCGGACGCGGATCGGCACCTGACGATCATTGAGCGAAAACTTGGCGGCGTTCTGATCGATTTCGCCCAAGGTGGCGATGCGGATCGTCTGGCTGAGCGCTGTGGTTGTTACCCCAAGGCTCGCGGCAAGATCGGCGCGCGGAGTGATAATTAGTTCGGGCCTGCGCAAATCGGCCGCGACCCGTGGTGCGACGACGCCGGGAACGGTTTTCATCTGATCAATCAGCGCTGTCGCTGTTTGACCAAGCAGCAGCGAATCAGATCCTGTCAGCATAACCGAAATTTGCCGGCCGGAACCACCGCCCCCGCCACCGCCACCATTCATCTCCTGAAAGGCAATGCGGGCATCGGCAATCTGTTGCAGTTTCGGGGTCAGTACGTCCTGAAATTCCTGACTAGTTTTGGTGCGTTTAGCCTTCAGGTTGATGAACACCCGGCCGGAACCTTCGCGCACGCGTTCATAGGCTGTGGCAACATCGGAATCGGACAAAACCAGCGCGGCAACCTTGTCAGATATCTCTTCGGTTTGATGCAAAGTCGTCCCGGGAACCATATCTATGGTTATCATGACAAAATCGCTATTCGAGGTCGGGAAGAACTGTTTGGGGATCATCACAAACAGGCCGATGGTGACCATCAGCGCCACGAAGCCAACCCCCACCATCCACACTCGGTGATCGCGGAAGCGCGCAGTGATCCGCCTGCCGATAAAGCGCGAGCGGGCGGCAAATCCGGTTTCGCCAAACCCGCCAGTCACGCCCTTTATCAGGCCAGCAAAGAACGTAAGAACCATGCCCAAAGCATAGGCCAACAAGAATGTGCCGATCGCACCCAGAACAATCGAGGCGTTGCTCGGCGGTTG
>JAYVNC010000271.1:0-3455 GCA_043758655.1 Novosphingobium sp. | reverse complement strand
TCTCATGCCCCCAAATGGCGAGCAGGATTGGCAGCGGCTCGCCGTATTGTTGCTCGATTTGCGGCGCAAAACCAGCGACTTCGCCCAGCTTGGAGCGTCCGCGTCCGATTCGCGCAGCATCGACGTGGCTGCGTAGGTAGGGCGCGACGGCGGGGAAACGGCCAGCGCTCGCCGTTCCGGGCTGCGAACGGTCAAGCTCGATCACCCGCCGGTTAAGTGTCAGCCCGCTGGTCAGCGTCTGAATAGTCGATTCACGAACGCCATCTGCGCGGGCGCGGGCGGCGAGTAGCTGGACATAGCCCTGAAATCCCGCGTCCTCTTCGGGCGCGGGGGATGGCGGCAGGGCCTGCACCACGGGTACGGAAACCACCGGCACGGGCACAGGTGCGGGCATCTGGGTCTGCCCCAAAAGCGCGGAACCCACGATGGCGACTGAGAATTTGAGCTTGCGGAGAATCCGGATCATTGCTCCAGCTTCGCACAGGCACAGCGCAATTGGAATTGCGCTTGTGGCATTCCGGCGCTAGCGGACACTGGTTCATCGCGGAAACTGGATTTGCGCGCTGGTATGGACAGGTGGCCGAGTGATTTAAGGCAACGGTCTTGGAGTCGAAGACGTTGCCGCAAGGCAACAAAACCGTCACGCAGCGTAAGCTGCGTTTGCGTTTGGTATGGACAGGTGGCCGAGTGGTTTAAGGCAACGGTCTTGAAAACCGTCGTGGGTGGAAGCTCACCGTGGGTTCGAATCCCACCCTGTCCGCCACTAAACGCCATATCCCTTTACATCCAAACAGTGCCGAGTGTTACGCGGACTTAGGAAAGTATCTAGGACATGAGATGAGCCCGTTACGATGGCGTTCTCTAGTTACGCTTCGCTTCGCTTCTGCTATCTCGTTCGGGTCATCAGGGTCACGATATGAAAAATGAGAGCGAATCTGCGGACGTCCAGCGGCTTATGGCGACGCCTGGCCTTTCGGACGCCTTAGAAAGTGGCAGGTTCAAGCAATTTTTAGATCATGTGCCTGTCGCCATTGCCGTTGCGGAACTGCAACCTTCTGAAGTGATTACATACTGCAACATTGAGTTTGAGCGTCTTACTGGCCGGGCTGCAAAAGCTATCGAAGGAAATGACTGGAAAGTGCTTCCCGGCGTTGCGGCGCTGCCCGGCGACGAAACGACCTTCGGCGATGCCTTGCATGGCAATCACGAATATATTGGAACCTTCACAATTGAACATGACGAGGCGCTGGTTAACGTCGATGCTTGGTCAAATACGATTGAAAGTGAAGAAGGCGTTCCGATTTTCCGTCTGGTTGCGCTCGCCGAAACGGGTCAACGCAATCGCGCTGTCAGCGAACAGAACGCGAAGACACTAAACGACAAAGATGTTCTGCTGCGAGAATTGCAGCACCGTGTGAAGAACAATCTCCAGATAATCACATCACTCATCCGCATGGAAGCGCGCAGTCTGTCCGATGGCGAAGCCGGCGATAGCTTTGATCGTTTGGCGGGGCGCATCAATTCCCTGGCTCAGCTTTATGATCTTTTGTCGATTGAAGGCACAAGTGATGCCATCGATTTGGGCGTCTATCTGAGCAAAGTTGCCGCTTCAGTGATGGAAGCAAATGCGAGCGAAGGTATCCGCCTTGAACTCAAAGTCGATACTTGGCCGGTTTCCCTCAATGTTGCCATGCCAACCGGTCTCGTCGTCAATGAGCTGATGACGAATGCGCTTAAGCACGCGTTTGCAGGTCGCGATAACGGCACCATTACCCTTTCCAGTTTGGTCGACGGAACAGGATGCCGCGTTATTGTTTCAGACAATGGTGTCGGCTTGCCAGATGGCGTAATTTGGCCGCGACCGGGGAAACTTGGGGCAGTGATTGTTCAATCGTTGAAGCAGAATGCGCGGGCGCAGATGAAAGTCCATTCTTCGCCAAACGAAGGAATGAAGGTCGTCATCTTTTTTGCTCAGAAAGCAGCTGAGCCTGAAGTAAGCCCAGAATAACGATCCCGTTCGCGAACCACTGGGCTGCGTTTGCTGCCTGCCATTCCGATCAAAGCGATCCTCGCATTAGCGTCACAAGATCAACACATTCTGCGGCAGCTATTCCGCTTAGACGATTGGCACGCTTTATGCCGCCTGGAGTCTAAGTTAATTGGCAAGGTAAACAGAGCGCTAAATACGTGAGATTTCCTAGCAGTCCCTCAGAAACGATTAACCGCAATAGGATAAAAGGCTTGCGTAAGCTGGGAGGCAAACGTGCAAAATTTGGAAGATCAAGGCAGTGCGGAACCGCCCGAAACTCGCCATGCCCGGTCAGACGTGGAGCTGAGCTGCGAAATAAGGCAAGGTTTGCGGCCTTGGGCGCGCGTGAAGCTGCATGACATTTCCGAAACCGGCTTCCGCATTGATTGGCGACCGGGGCTCGATGAACGCAATCCTTTGAACATCCGCATTCCGGGGCTCGAAATGCTGGTGAGCCATATGCGCTGGAAGCGCGAAAACTGGATCGGTTGCGAGTTTACCCACCGGCTCTATCCGCCGGTTTACGAGCACATCGTCAGGCAATCGCAGCTTCAACGCTGACCCGCTTTTGCGCGCCCCTGCCTACATATGGATCACGCGCCCATAGGCGGCGAGCACCGATTCGTGCATCATTTCGCTCAGTGTCGGGTGCGGGAACACGGTTTGCATCAGTTCAGCCTCGGTGGTTTCGAGCGTTTTGCCGACAACGTAGCCTTGGATTAACTCGGTAACCTCCGCGCCGATCATATGCGCGCCAAGCAGCTCGCCGGTTTTGGCATCGAATACCGTTTTGATGAAGCCCTCAGCCTCGCCCAGCGCGATGGCTTTGCCGTTGCCGATGAACGGGAAGTTGCCAACCTTGAGCTCGTAACCCGCTTCTTTGGCCTTTGCTTCGGTCAGGCCGACTGAGGCGATTTGCGGATGGCAATAGGTGCACCCCGGAATGTTGCTGCGGTCAAGCGGGTGGGGGTGAACCGATGCGTTGCCAAGTTCCTGCGCGATGGCCTCAGCCGCCGTGACCCCCTCATGGCTCGCCTTGTGCGCCAACCACGGTCCATCGGTGCAATCGCCGATGGCCCAGACACCCTTCACATTGGTGCGGCCATAGGGGTCGGTCTTGATGTGGAAACGCTTGTCGGGTTCGATGTTGAGGTCTTCAAGCCCGATATTCTCAAGGTTCGGTACGATGCCGATGGCGACGATAACATGGCTAAAATCGGTCGTCTCTTCCTTGCCCGCGCTGTCCTTGATCGTGACCTTGACTGCCTTTTCGCCGTTTTCAATCGCCCCGACATTGGCCTTGGTGAGGATCTTCATCCCCTGCTTCTTGAGTGCCTTTTCCAGGAACGCGGAAACTTCGACATCCTCCACCGGGACCACCCGGTCCATCATTTCAACCACGGTCACGTCAGAACCCAGATCGTTG
>JAYVNC010000270.1:0-3505 GCA_043758655.1 Novosphingobium sp. | reverse complement strand
CACCCCGCATAGCCACAGATGTGTAAGCAATGATCGCATCAATCCGTGCAAGTTTCGCGGCCATGTCTATCACCCTAACATTCCGCGCCAAGGTCTTCACCCGGTCGCCACTCGCCATCCGAACCGTTATCGTCGCGTGCCCGGTTTTGGACAGCTTCCAGTCCTCAGCCGTGCCGCGCTTGCCTTTGTGAGTCCCGGCGATCACTTCGCAGAGATCGCCGTTCTTCACC
Organism: Novosphingobium sp.; assembly: GCA_043758655.1. Classification (GTDB taxonomy): domain Bacteria; phylum Pseudomonadota; class Alphaproteobacteria; order Sphingomonadales; family Sphingomonadaceae; genus Novosphingobium. Next base: position 3,275 of record JAYVNC010000270.1, on the reverse strand, counting down.
GCAGGGCGTTCACCCTCACTCACCAGCCACACTTCTCTCCCTTGTTCTGATCCTGCAGCCAGGTCATCAGCGGGGCGAAGTAGCGGAGCATCGGCTTTCCGCTCATTTCGCGGCTGCCGGTGAAAGCCTCAAGCGCATCCGGCCACGGCTTGCTCGCGCCCATGCTCAGCATCGCGTTCAGCTTCGCCCCAACGTCCTTGTTGCCATAGAACGAGCAGCGATGCAGCGGGCCGGTCCAGCCTGCAGTTTTGCACGCCGCTTCATAGAACTGGAACTGCAACAGCCGCGCGAGAAAATAGCGGGTGTAGGGGACAACGGCGGGCACATGATACTTGGCGCCTGCATCGAAGGCATTGCTCCCACGTGGTCCGGGCGGGATAATCCCCTGATATTGCAGCCGCATATCGGTCCACGCCTTGTTGTAATCGGCGGGCTTCACCTGGCCTGAGAATATCTGCCAGCGATAGCGATCAATCAACAGGCCGAACGGCAGGAAGGCGACCTTGTCCATCGCTTGACGCAGCAGCAGGCCGGTATCCTTGCTGGCATCGGGCACCTTCGCTTGATCCAGCAGGCCGATCTGCACCAGATACTGCGGGGTGATTGACAGCGCCATGGTATCGCCAATCGCCTCATGGAAGCCGTCATTCGCGCCTTCCATATAGAGCCGGAGCGGCTGCTTGTTATAAGCGCGCTGGTAATAATTATGGCCGAGTTCGTGGTGGATCGTGCGGAAATCATCCTCATTGACCTTAGTGCACATCTTGATGCGCAGATCGTCCTTGTTATCAAGATCCCAAGCCGAGGCATGGCAGATTACATCGCGATCGCGCGGGCGGGTGATTTGCGAGCGTTCCCAAAAGGTCGAAGGCAGCGCAGGCAGGCCGAGTGAAGTATAAAATCCTTCGCCCGCCCGGACCATCTTGACCGGGTCATATCCCTTTACAGTGAGCAAATCACCGGTGTCATAGCCAATATCGCCCGCGCCCTTCGGTGCGACCAGATCATAGATCCCGCCCCATTCCTGCGCCCACAGATTGCCGAGCAAATCGGCGCGAATGGGGCCTGCCTTGGCCTGAACGCCATCGCCATACTTCGCGTTGAGCTGCTTGCGGGTATAGCAATGCAATTCCAGATAAAGCGGCTTGACCTCCCCCCACAGTTTTTCGGTCAGCGCGGTGAAAGCCTCGGGCGTCATGTCATAGTTCGACCGCCACAGCGCCCCGGTATCGGCATAGCCAAGCTCACGCGCGCCCTCATTCGATATATCGACCATGCGGGCATAATCAGCCTTCATCGGCGGCCCGACATTGTCATTCCAGCTGAGCCACATTTCCTTCAGTTCATCAGGATTGCGGTTGCTGCGCATTGCCGCTTCGATGTCATTGCCGGTGATCGGCTGGCCCTTTAGCGTGCCTTTGCCCTTGCCATAGATGCCCTGAATGCCCGCCTGCAGCTTCGCATATTCCTCCGCCGCGCCGGGCTTAGATGGCACCGGCGCAGTAATCAGCGTGCGGAACATGTTGAGCTTGCGCAGGGTTTCAGACGAAAGCCCGGGGGTCTTGGCCATCGTCGCCGCGCCCGCCGCATTGGTCACCTGCAGCGTCGCCATCTTGGCGTTTTCATCGGCGGCAATCGCAGCGGTATCGTCGGTGATATAGGTCTCATAGACCCATTCGGTCTGGCCGTTTTTCACCGATTCATCAAAAAAAGCCTTGTCCGCTTTTTTGATCCAGGCATCGACCCGCGCGGCAGCTGAGGGAGTCTTGGCCGGGGCCTTTGAATGAGCCATTGCCGGAACGGAACTTGCGGCGAGCACTGCGGCGACAGCCGCCAGCGAGACGATTTTCTTCATGGGCGATCCTCAAGCGATAATGGTTTCAGCCGAAACGGCTTGGGCAGAGGAATAAGGCGAAGGTGGCGGCGGTCAAGTGCGGTTTGCTCAAAAGCGGGCCTTGTCTCCCCCTCCTCTTCAGAGGAGGGGGGTTTAGGCAGTAAGAAACCCGGCAATCGCCTCGCTCAGTTCGGCCCTCGTAACGCAGCTCATGTGGGTGCCGGGTATCTCGGCAAGAGTGCCCTGCGGAAGCGCATCAACCAGCGCCTGCGGTGATCCGTTATCCCGATCCTCAGTGCCGCAGACCACAAGAGTGGGCATGGCAACGCTGGTGAAGTCCGACACCCCCACCCCCTCGATCGATCCCAACAACAGCCGCGCCGCAACCGGATCAATCTTCATCGTCTTCATAAATTGCTGGCTGATATAGGCCGGATCATCGCGCGGGATGGTGCCGAAACGGTCAATAACATCGAGGAAAAAATCCGTCCGCCCCGACCATTTGACCAGCCCCCCAAGCCCCATGCCCCCCAGCACCAGCCGCCGCGGTTTCAGCCCCGCCAGCACGCCCTTCAAAGCCGTGCGCGCTCCCAGCGAGAACCCACCAAGATCATAGTCCGAAAGCCCCAGCCCGCGCACCAGCGCCTCAAGATCGGCAACCAGCACATCGTGCGGGTAGGCGGCCGGATCCTGCGGCGCGGCGCTTTGTCCGTGCGCGCGCAGATCAGGCATAATTACTTCAAACCCCGCATCGACAAGCCGCGCGGCGTGGCCGAATTTGATCCAGTTGACCTCGGCGCTGGAGAATAGGCCGTGGAGGAGGATTAGCGGGCGGCCTTGTCCCATACGGTGTACGGCGAGGCGGGTGCCGCTGAGGCCGGTGTAAGACTCAGTGCGCACATTGCTCATTCCGACGTGTCACCAAGGGTGGGACCGCCCATTCTAAGGTCTAACTCAATACGAGGCAGCCTGTCAGACTCAACAAGTTCTTTGAGAGTCAGCGGTTGCCAAATACCACCGCTCCCCTCAATCACTCTCTTCCTCAATTCTTCATCAAGTGTCCGACCAGCCAATGCGGCTTCAATTTCAACGCGCCGATGCAATTCATCGTCCAGATTTACCGCCAGATTGAAGGGCATTTCTCAGTGACTCATTCATTAGCGACCATGCGCCGATGTTAGCGGGCTGCCGGGTCTTTTGGCAAGACGAACGGGCTGAGTTAGGTCCACTTTGACGCGATTTCTAATCTTGTTCAACACCGCTCAGTCTGCGTTTTATGCAAACTTGGCACACTTCCGAAGCGCCAGCACGGCCACCATCACCAGCGCACCCGCATTCGCCATAAGGGCACCTCGAACAATGGCGATTTCGGCCTGAGGTGGGCCGCCTGACGGGGTGCCGTCCGGCCGGGGCCGTCGCTTTTGGGTCCCTTCGGTCCTTT
>JAYVNC010000269.1:0-10823 GCA_043758655.1 Novosphingobium sp. | reverse complement strand
ATTGCGCCCCTTGCGCGCGCCACAGCAAGGCCGGGGGCAGACCCCGAATTGGGCGGTTTCGGCGGGTTCTTTGATCTCAAAGCGGCGGGTTACAAAGACCCGCTGCTGGTCGCGGCGAATGACGGCGTCGGCACCAAGGTCAAACTCGCCATCGATTATGATCGGCATGACCGGATCGGTGAGGATCTGGTCGCTATGTGCGTAAATGATCTGATCGTTCAGGGTGCGGAACCGCTGCTGTTCCTCGATTACTTCGCCACCGGCAAGCTGGATAGCGGGATTGCCGAACGCGTGGTTGCAGGCATAGCCGAGGGCTGCAAAATCGCCGGATGCGCGCTGATCGGCGGTGAAACGGCGGAAATGCCAGGGATGTATGCGGCGGGCGATTATGACCTCGCGGGCTTCTGCGTAGGCGCGGTTGAACGCGGCGAGCAGCTGGTGGGCGATAAGGTTGCAGCAGGTGACGTACTGATTGGCCTCGCCAGTTCGGGCGTTCATTCGAACGGCTATTCGCTGGTGCGGCGCTTGGCGGCAGACAAGGGTTGGAAGATGGACCGCCCTGCCCTGTTTGATGCTGACCGCTTGCTGATCGACCACCTTATCGAACCCACTCGCATTTATGTGAAAAGCCTGCTGCCGGTTATCCGGTCTGGCCGGATTCACGCGCTGGCGCATATCACTGGCGGCGGCCTTTTGGAAAACGTGCCGCGCGTGCTGCCCAAGGGGCTACATGCAAGGATTGATGCGGGCGCTTGGGAGCAGCCGCGACTGATGGCCTTCCTGCAGGCGCAGGGGAACATCGAGCCTGAAGAAATGGCGCGCACGTTCAATTGCGGTGTTGGCATGGTGTTGGCGGTTGCCGCGGATGATGTTGAGAGCGTCTTAGCGGAAATTGCGGCTGCGGGCGAGACGGTGTTCGTTATAGGCGCGGTTGAAGCGGGCGAACGGGGTTGCACTGTGGTGGGCGGCGAGGAAGTCTGGTCGTCTCGCGCACCTTGGACCGCCACCCACCTTGCCTGATCGCGCCCCAGAATGGGCAAAGGTCGCCGTGCTCATATCGGGCAGCGGCACCAATATGGCGGCGCTACTGTATGCAAGCCGCGCGGAAGATTGCCCTTACGAGATCGTGCTGGTGGCCTCGAACAACCCGGATGCGGGCGGGCTAAAGCTGGCCGAGGCTGAAGGCGTTGCCACCTTCACCCTTTCACATAAAGGCATGGCGAGAGCCGGCCATGACATGGCGATGGACGCCGCCGTGCGGGCCAGCGGCGCGGAATATGTTGCGCTGGCGGGCTATATGCGCATTTTGAACCCCGAATTTGTTAGCAATTGGGCCGGACGAATGCTCAACGTCCATCCTTCGCTGTTGCCGAAATATCCCGGCCTCCACACTCATGAACGCGCGCTGGAGGCTGGAGATAACCATGCCGGATGCACCGTCCATCTCGTCACGGCTGACCTCGATGCTGGCCCCTCACTGGGGCAAACCGCTGTTAAAATTCTGGCCGACGATACGCCCGATACCCTCGCCGCGCGGGTGCTCATCGCCGAACACCAGCTTTATTCGCGCTGCCTTTCCGCGCTCATCAAGGACGCCAATTCGCCCGACCGCGTGATCGCCACCTTACGCGAACTGGCACTTGCCTTGCCCGAGGCGGATGAGGTTATCAGCCACGGTATGCCCTGCTTCGGCGTGATCAAAGGCAAGAAATTCGCCTATGTCAGTCGCGGTCATCACGGTGACGGCAAACTGGCCTTGCTGGTCAAGATCAGCGGACTCGATGAACAGCAGCAGTTGATCGAAATGGATGCCGCCCGCTATTATCGCCCCGCCTATTTCGGCAATAACTGGATCGGCGTGCGCCTCGATCTGGGGGATAATGATTGGGCGGCGATCGGCGATTGGCTGGCGCGAAGCTGGCGCGCAGTGGCTCCGAAAAGGCTGACTGCGCTTATGGATGCGGCGGACGCGTTTTGATTGGTAGACAGGTGTTGCGCGCGGCCTTCGACAGGCTCAGGCTGAACGGGGTTTGAATATGAGTGCTCGCGCGGCTGCAACAAAAAGGCCGCTAGAGTTACCCAGCGGCCTGTTTGCGTTCATCAATAAAGGCCTGCTCAGCCGACAATTTCTTCCGGCTTGAAGAAGTAGGCGATTTCAATCGCCGCGTTCTCATCCGAATCCGAACCGTGCACCGAATTGGCTTCGATCGATTCGGCGAGTTCCTTGCGGATCGTTCCGACGTCGGCATTGGCGGGGTTGGTTGCGCCCATAATGTCGCGGTTGCGCTTTACCGCGTCTTCGCCTTCGAGCACCTGGACGACGACCGGGCCTGACATCATGAAGCTGACGAGGTCACCAAAGAACGGCCGCTCGCGGTGAACGCCGTAGAAGCCTTCAGCCTGATCCTGCGACAGCTGGATGCGCTTGGAAGCGACAACGCGCAGGCCAGCTTCTTCCAGCATCTTGGTGACGGCACCGGTGAGGTTGCGGCGGGTGGCGTCGGGCTTGATGATCGAAAAGGTGCGGGTAACCGCCATGATAGGTTCCTTGCGGGTTTTTGGGCAAATATTGATACCCAGTTGGGCTGCGCGCGCGCCGAGCCGGGATAATGCTGCGCTGCAAGATAGGTGGTTGGTGCGTGCTTCAGGCTGGATTTCGAGTCTTGTACATTTGCGAGGGGTGGCCAAAGCGCGTCCGCCTCAACTCTGATGAGAAAGCCATGATCGGATTGACAGACCGTTAGCTGGCAAAATGGCGCAGCATTCAGCTTTTACTTCTGATTTTGTGAGACCCAAACGGAACCTCAAGTCATTTCAGGCTATGTTCGGCAAGATTGTGGAGCACCAGAGGACCAGGGATGTGGATAAGTCGTCCTCCTTCATCCATCCGCCCGAGAAGGATTGGGGCAAAACCAAGCTGGTCTGCCAATTCCGTGACCTTGGCGGTGGCATCGTCGTGATTGCCGGCAACGAACACCACTCTCCTGCCGCCATCCTGAGCTGGATCGCGCGCAAGGACACTCGCGGGCAATTGATTGAAGGCCTTGACCACCTTTGCCCCCGGCATCGCTGCAGCAATAATATCTGACGATAGCCCTCCCGCCATAGCTTCTGGCGATACTCCATAGGCATTGGTCGCATCGATGATGATCTTGTCGTGCCAATCGTTACGACTCTGCGCCAAGATTTGAACCGCTACAAACGGTATCGCGAGCAAAATGACCTCTGCGTCTAGGGCATCGTTGAGTGTAGCGCCGATAACGGCCTCACCAAACTCCTCAACGAGCGGCTGAACAGACTGGGGGCCACGCGTATTGGCGACCAATACAGAGAGGCTTTTGTGCGCGAAACGACGCGCGAGAGCAGCACCGACGTTTCCGGTTCCGATAATGGCATAGGTCATTTGATGGTCCTTGTTGATAGATAAAGTCTGCACGGGACTATGCGGCCAAGTCCGCGAGTTCGGCATCGAAGGTGTGGGAGAAATGGGCGAGTGTGTCCGCGCCGTCGTCGATGGCCCGTGTCTTTCCAGCCATGACAAAGTGAAGGTCAGTGATTCCAACGAAGCCCAGTATGGCGCGCAAATATCGGCTCGCTTGGTTATAGTCTTCGAAAGGCGAGCCCGGTGAAAAATCGCCGCCAGACGCGAGAATGACCGTCGCTTTTTTGCCTTTCAACAAACCTTCGTTTGAGGCCGAGACTGTTAGACCGACACGCACGATTTGATCGATATAAGCCTTGAGTCTTGCCGGAATTGAAAGGTTATACATCGGTGTGCCAATGACAATTTCATCAGCGTCCATCACCTCTGACACCAAAACGTCCGATATTTTGATGGCGGCAATGCCCTGCGGCGATTGGTGTTCCGGTGGGGAAAAAGCACCACTCATCCAATCCAGATCAACAAAGGGCAGATCAGTCTTGATCAAATCGCGACGCGTGACAGTTCCGCCTGGATGTGCCGCCTGCCATTTATCAACAAATTGCGCAGTCAAATGACGCGAGATGGAGTATTCTGAGCGAGGGCTTACCTCGATGACAAGAAGATTAAGCATTTCGAACCTCATCGATTTTGGGTTGCAGAGTGATGAAGCCTGACCACTCGCCTCGCCCGGGAAAAAGGCATGCCGAATTTGGCGTGTGACCACCTTCAGCAGGTTCGGCAGGGACTTATAAGTCGGCATCATCGCGCTCCTTTATTTGGGCGTGCGCCGTCATTGGCCTTTTCCAATCCAGTTAAATAACCTATATATCTCGATGTTATGTATCGATTGGAACGATAGATGCTTGATGGCCTGTCGCTGGATCAACTCCGAACCTTCATCGCTGCGGCGGACGAAGGTAGCTTTTCTGCCGCCGGCCGAAAGCTTGGCCGGGCGCAGTCCGTTGTCAGCCAAACGCTAGCCAACCTTGAAGCCCAGACGCGTGTTACCTTGTTCGACCGCAGTGGCCGTTATCCTGTATTGACGGACATCGGACGTTCGATTCTTGCCGATGCCAGAGCGGTCGTTGGGCGCGTCGAAATGTTCAAGGCACGCGCATGGGAATTGGCGGGCGGTCTTGAAACCGAGCTGAGCATCGTGATCGAGGTCCTGTTTCCGATTGATGCGGTTACAGCAGCGGTGTCCGCGTTTCAGCAGGCTTTCCCAACCACACCCTTGCGGCTTTACGTCGAAGCGTTAGGCGCGGTGATCGCCCCGGTACTCGACGGAAGGTGCGCTTTTGCCATTGCCGGCTCCTTACCCGACTTTCCCGCGTCCTTCTTGCAGGAACGGCTGCGGGTCGTTCAGCTTGTAATGGTAGCCTCTGCGCAGCACCCGCTGGCAAAACTGCAAGGGCCACTATCCTCGGCGATACTAGCAGAGCATGTGCAACTGGTTCTCACAGATCGCACAAGCTCAACGATGAATCGCGACTTTGGGGTTTTTTCCGCAACGACATGGCGGCTGGCTGACCTAGGCGCCAAACTGGCGTTCCTACGATCAGGCCTTGGCTGGGGTGGAATGCCGCTTGAAATGGTCGCTGAAGACCTAGCTCAAGGCTCACTGGTTGCACTGGATATCGAAGACAGCCCGCTCGGCGGCTTCGCTTTGCCCATATCGGCAGTCTATCTCAGCAACCAGCCACCCGGCCCAGCTGGGCGATGGTTTATCGATCAGCTGAAGGAGACTATTGCTGTCACGCGCGATTGAATGATCGGACCATGCGGATGGCCCCGCTAAGGCGGTGTTGTTGATAGATCAGTTCAACAAACTGACTTCGCGCTTGTGATTAGCAAAATCCCGTCAAGCCGCCTGCACCCATTTGCCCCCGTCCTGCTTCCAGAAATTGCGCCTCAATCCCTCCCGGTTTCCCAGTTCCTTCCACATTTCGCGCGCGGCGGTGAGCGTGATGTCATCGAAGAACAGGAAGGTGCGTTCAAAACCCGCACCCTCTCGCCACTTGCCATCGGCGAGCACGAGGCAGGTTGCGCTGTTGGCAGCATCCACCTTGTCAGACAGCAAAATCGGCTGGCGGGCATCATGCGGGCCGCCAGCCGCGCCGTTGGCGAGGAAAGTCCCCGACCGCCCCCACAGCGCCTCGCTCACCTTCATCAGCAGCGCGTCATCATCGGCGACGATCAGCAGGCGCTTGCCCGCCTCCACCGCCTTGGCCGCGATTTGGGCGACGGCGAGCGGCGCGGGATCGCGGCTAAGCTGATAGAAATCGACGCGCATTTATGCCTCAAGCGTATCCCGCACAAACCGGTCGAGCAGCCGCACGCCATAGCCGGTCGCGCCCTTGTCCCATGTTGCGCCCGCCTTATCCGCCCAAACCATCCCGGCGATGTCGAGATGCGCCCATGGGGTGCCCTTGTCGATAAACCGGGCGAGGAACTGTGCGGCGGTGATGGATCCAGCATAGCGGCTACCCATATTCTTCATATCGGCAATCGGGCTGTCGATCATCTTGTCATAGGCCGGGCCCATCGGCATCCGCCACAGCGGATCGCCACTCGACTTGCCCGCCGCGATCAGGCTGTCTGCCAGCGCATCGTCATTGGCGAAGATACCGCCGTATTCGTGCGCGAGCGAGGCGATGATTGCGCCGGTCAGCGTGGCAAGGTCGATCACCCGTGCTGGCGAAAAGGTTGCTTGCGTCCAAGTCAGCGCATCGCACAGCACCAGACGGCCTTCAGCATCGGTGTTAATAACCTCGATGGTCTTGCCCGACATCGATTTGACTACATCACCCGGTCGCTGCGCCGCGCCATCGGGCATGTTTTCAACCAGTCCGCAAACACCAACCACATTGGCCTTGGCCCCGCGCAGCGCCAGAGCGAGCATGGTTCCGGCAACGGCCCCCGCCCCGCCCATGTCCCACTTCATATCTTCCATACCTGCTGGCTGCTTGAGGCTGATGCCGCCGGTATCAAAGGTCACGCCCTTACCGACAAAGGCCGTCGGCTTGGCATCGCCGCCGCCGTTCCAGCGGATCGCCAGCATCCGCGATGGCCGCACCGATCCCTGCCCGACGCCGAGCAAGGCTCCCATGCCAAGCTTGGTCATGTCATCAACATCAAGCACGGTAAGTTCCAGCCCGGTCCCGGCATAGCGTTTCTGACACAGCGCAACGAAACTTTCAGGATAAAGCACATTGCCCGGCTCGGTCACCAGCCGCCGCGTGAATTCAACCCCCTCGGCCAGCGCCGCCTCAACAACCCATGCCGCCTCGGCCCCATCGGGCGGATTCATCACCGTGACCTGGTTCAGCGAAACCTTCGCCTCTTCCTTCATGGTCGTCCGGTAGGTATCGTGGCGGAACGCCCGTAGCCGCAAACCGAGCAGCAACGCGGCCGTCTCGGTGGCATCCAGTCCCGAACCCGCCAAATCGATAGCCAGCGCGGTTTCACCCGATGCCAGATACTTCGCCGTAAGCGCCGCACCGGCCTTTTCTAACGCCGCGATTCGCCCCGCATCACCCTTTTCCCCTGCTCCTGCCAGAGCCACACGCACCACTTGACCGCCGCGATCAATGAAACCTTCAAACAGCTGCCCCGCTTTGCCGGTGAAGCGCGAAGCCTTCGCGCCTTCAGCCAGAACCACCTCAAGATCGGCAGGAATGGCATTCTGGCTAACAATTCGGGCGACCAAGCGCGGCGCGGTTGCGGCATTATCTAAGGAAATCTGCATGATCACTCCATCAAGGATCGAAAATAGTTGCGGCCTAACGGTGATTACCGCTGCCACAGCGGATTGCAGTTAAGCGCGGGCAGTGCGATAGGCAAGGGATGCTCCCGGTATCCACGATCAGACTGCAGGCCCCGAAATCCCGCTTGCACCGCTGGATGGCAGGTGCGGCCACGCTTGGCTTCGCGTTGTTGTCCACGCCCAGCTGGGCGCAGCATACGGTGATCCCGGCCAGCACGGTTCAGCGCGCCGATACCCCGGCTCCCGATGCCAAAGCGGGCGATACGCAGCCCAGCCCAGTGTCGTTCGAAGCCGATTCGGTCGCCTATGATTACAATAACGAATTTGTCACAGCGACCGGCAACGTCTTCCTGAAGCATAACGATCAATCGGTGCGCGCCGATAAAGTGGTGTGGAACCGTAAGTCGGGCAAGATCATGGCCACGGGCAACATTCGGCTGGTCGATGAAAATGGCAATCAGCTGTTCACCGAATCGATGGAGCTGACCGACGAGCTTAAGGCCGGAACCATGGCCAACCTGCTGATCGCCTTGCGCGAAGGCGGGCGGGTCGCGGCAGAAACCGGAACGCGGCTGGCTAACGGCAATATCATCCTGACCAAAGCCGCCTATTCCGGCTGCGCGGTTGAAGATTCAGAAGGCTGCCCCAAAAAACCAACCTGGGTAATCAAGGCAGCACAGGTCGAATATGATGACCAGAAGCACAACCTGCGCTTCAAAAACGCCTCAATGGAATTTTTCGGTATCCCGCTGCTGCCTCTGCCGGGGCTGGTTCTGGGCACCGATGGGCGGCCGATCAACGGGGCGCTGATACCCGATATTGCGATCTCGCCGTCGAACGGGGTTGAGCTGAGCGAAGGCTATTACCAGCGGTTAGGCCCATCGCAGGATCTGCTGGTTACCGGCTATGTATTTACCAAAGCCGCGCCGATGATCTCGGCGCGCTATCGCGCGTTGACCGATGCGGGCGCGCTTCAGGTTACCGGCTATGTCACGCGCAGCAGTCTCATTCCGGTCGCGGGCACCACGGCGACCAGCTCCACCGATATTCGCGGCTATGTCGCCGCCAATGGGCGTTTTCAGTTCTCGCCCGAATGGAGCCTGACGACTTCGATCCGCTATGCCAGCGACCGCACGTTCCTGCGCCGCTATGACATCAGCCGCGATGACCGGCTGCGATCGATGTTTGATCTGGAGCACATCGATTCGAACTCTTATTTTTCGGTTGCCGGTTGGGTGACGCAAACGCTGCGCGTGGGGGACGTTCAGGGGCAAGTACCCATAGCTGTGCCGCTGATCGATTACCGCCGCCGCATCGCCGATCCGGTGTTCGGCGGGCATATCGAACTGCAACTAAACACGCTGGCGGTAACCCGGACCAAGGGTCAGGATACCCAGCGCGCCTTTGCCGGTATCCGCTGGGATCTTAAGCGAATTACCCCGTGGGGTCAGGAAGTTACGCTGACTGCCCTCGCGCGCGGTGACATTTATCATTCGTCAGAGAACTTGCTGACGGCAACGCCCAGCTATCGTGGGCTGCCGGGATGGCAGAACCGCGTAATTGCAACCGCGGCACTCGATGTTAAATGGCCGTTCGTCGGAAAATTCCTTAATGGCACTCAGGTTTTGACTCCGCGCTTTCAGGTTGTCGCCTCCCCCACGGTGAGAAACCTCGCCATTCCTAACGAAGATTCGCGCGCAATTGATCTGGAAGATTCCAACCTATTCGCTCTCAACCGCTTCCCCGGTTATGACCGGGTTGAAGACGATGTGCGCTTCACCTTTGGTTTTGATTGGCTGTGGCAGGCCCCGGGCTGGCGGGTAAGCACTACCATTGGGCAATCGTACCGACTGTCAAACAATCCAACGCTGTTCCCTGATGGCACCGGCCTGAACGAGCGCGTGTCTGACATCGTTGGCCGGACTGAAATCCGCTTCAAGGATATCGTCAAGCTCACTCACCGCTTCCGGCTCGACAAGGATGGGCTGGCCGTCCGGCGTAATGAATTTGATGCCACCGTCGGGACGAACCGCACTTACGTTGAAGTCGGCTACCTTCGGCTTAACCGCGATATTACCTCGGTTGAAGATCTTCAGGACCGTGAAGAACTGCGCTTCTCGGCGCGAGTCGCGGTCGCCAAGCATTGGTCGGTATTCGGCTCAGGCGTAATCAACCTGACCAGCCCGACGATCAACCCACTGGTCAACACCAGCGGCTTTCAACCGCTGCGCACCCGCGCCGGGATTGCCTATGATGACGATTGCCTCAGCATCGCGTTAACCTGGCGTCGTGATTTCGTTGCGACCGGCGATGCGCGCAAGGGTAACAACATTCAGATCTATTTCGCCCTGCGCAATATCGGCTTTCGCTAGATAGCGTGAGAGTTTGATCAGCTGCCGCAGCTTATTCAGCATTGCTGGATAAAACTCTAGTTTCTATTCCAACCCGCAAGCAAACGCGCTATCGCGCGCCGTTAATGCTAATGGTGCGTTCATCACGCTCGCGGCAATGGACTGACAAGATTGGCGGGAAAACCCGTCGCAAACAGGAATTGGATCACGGTGACCGTCTTTTCTCACAGGACAATGTCTGGGTTTTCTTACAACCCAATGACAGCCAAAAAGCTTGCAGCAATCGGCCTTACCCTCAGCATGATGGCAGTGCAGGTGACCGCGCAGGATGTGCCTTCTTCGCAAGGATCGATCGTCGTTCCCGAAGACGTGACCTATTTCGCCAAGAACGATCCCAACAATCGCCGTGCCACTGCTGTGGTCAATGGTGACATCATCACCGGCACCGATGTTGATCAGCGCACCGCATTGGTGCTGGCATCGAACAAGGCGCAGACCACCGATGAGGAAAAGCAGCGGCTGAAAATGCAGATCCTGCGCAACCTGATCGATGAATCGCTGCAGATTCAGGAAGCACGCACCCAAGACATTGCGGTCAAGGATGAAGATGTCGATCAGGCCTATGGCCGGGTTGCCCAGCAGAATTTTGGCAAGAACACCGCCGCGCTCGATAGCTATCTGGCCAAGATCGGGTCATCGAGCAATTCGCTCAAGCGCCAAATTAGGGGCGAGTTGGCATGGCAGCACCTCCTGCGCCGCAATGTTCAGCCGTTCGTCAATGTGTCTGAGGGTGAGGTTAAGGAATCGCTCGCGCGGCTTCGCGCCGACAAGGGGCTTGAAGAATACCATGTTGCCGAAATTTATCTTGGCGCGCAGCCTGAAACGCAAGCCGCGGTTCTCGAAAACGCGAAGAAGATAGTTGACCAGATCAAGGCCGGCGCCAGTTTCCAGGCTATGGCCCGGACCTATTCTGAGGCTTCGACCAAGGTCGTTGGCGGCGATCTTGGCTGGCTGAGACTGTCCAAATTGCCCAGCGAAATGGCTGCTCCAGTACAAACCATGACAGCAGGCCAGTTGGCAGGCCCAATCGCCATTCCCGGCGGGTTCACTATCGTCGCTCTGGTTGATAAGCGCCAGGTTCTCACCGCCGATCCGCGCGATGCGCTGCTTTCGCTCAAGCAAATTTCGATCGATTTTCCGGCTGGCATTAGCGAAGCTGACGCTACCAAAAAGGCCAGTGAATTTGCCACTGCTATGAAGCTGGCAAAGGGCTGCGGCGCGG
>JAYVNC010000268.1:0-10863 GCA_043758655.1 Novosphingobium sp. | reverse complement strand
ATTCTCGCGCGCCTCACGCAGCGGCACCCCCATCAGCGATGAAATTCCGCTGTCGCCGCTGCCACGATCAGAGAGAATTTCGGGCGGCAGCATGTCTGCCTCGATACGGCTGAGCTTGTCACGCGGGGCAAGAATTACCGTGCGTTCGACCACATTGCGCAGCTGCCGAACGTTGCCCGGCCACTCATAGGCCTGAAGCGCGGCCATCGTCTCCGCCGAAATTTCTGGTGACGCAACACCCTGTTCAGCCGCATAACGGGTGAAGAAGTGCGCAACTAGCGTCGGAATATCCTCGCGCCTCCCAGCCAGTGCAGGCACCGCGACGGGCACCACATTCAGCCGGTAAAATAGATCTTCACGGAAGCGCCGCTCAGCGATTTCCTTTTCGAGATTTTTCGAGGTCGATGAAACTACTCGCACATCAACGCGCACCTGCCGTGCGCCGCCGACACGAACAAATGCCTGTTCCGTCAGCACCCGCAGAATCCGCGCTTGAGTCGATAGCGGCATTTCCGCCACCTCATCGAAATAAAGCGTGCCACCGTCGGCCATTTCGAGCAGTCCGGCGCGCACCAGTTTGCCGTCCTGCTCCTCACCAAAAAGTTCCTGTTCGAAACGTTCAGGCGTAATCCGCGCCGAATTCACGCTGACGAAAGCACTGCTGGCGCGCGTGCTCCAAGCATGGAGCAGCCGCGCGGCCACCTCCTTGCCAGAGCCGGCTGGCCCGGTAATTAACAAGCGGCTGCCGGTGCTGGCCACACGCTTCAACGTCGCGCGAACATGGTTGATCGCGGCGCTGTTGCCGGTGAATTCGAACGATGGCGAAGTGTGCTGGCGCAGCTGCGCATTTTCGCGCCGCAGCCGCTCAGTTTCGGTCGCGCGTTCAACCAAAAGCAGCAGCCGCTCCGCCTCGAACGGTTTCTCGATAAAGTCCATTGCGCCGCGGCTGATCGCCGAAACCGCGGTGTCGATATTGCCGTGTCCTGAGAAGATGATCACCGGCAAATCGGGTTCGCGGGCTTTGATAGCATCGAGTACTTCGAGCCCGTCCATCGGGCTGCCGTGCAGCCACACGTCGAGCAGTACGAGGCTAGGTCGGCGTTCGTCTATCGCCGCAAGCGCCGCCGTACTGTCTCCGGCGGTGCGGCATTCATAGCCCTCATCGCTAAGCACGCCCGCGACGAGATCGCGAATATCGCGTTCATCATCAACGATCAGGATATCGAGAGCCATACGGTTACCTTTTCAGAATCTATTCGGCTGCTTCGGTGCGCGGCGCGCCCGAAAGCGGATCGCGCGCAAAACGCAGTATGACGAGTGTCCCCCCGGATTCGATTGAGGCGAAGGTCATGTCTCCGCCGTGTTCTTCAACGATCTTTTTGACGATTGCGAGGCCAAGTCCGGTGCCCTTTTCGCGGGTAGTGACATAAGGTTCGACAATCCGTTCCCGGTCTTTTGGTAAGCCAATTCCGTTATCCGATATTGCAACGGAAATTGCCGATCCATCATCGTCCATTACCACCGATATCTTGCCGCGATAATCAACCTGAGCATTGCGCGCGCGCGCCTCAACCGCTTCAACCGCGTTCTTCAGAACATTGGTCATTGCCTGGCCAAACTGATGCCGGTCACACAATATGCGGTCACTAATCTCGCTGCCGTTGCGGAAGGAGAAATCGATGTCAGGACGAGCGACTTCCTGAAGGAACAGCGATTGCCGGGCAAGATCAACCGGATCTTCACCGCGAAAAACCGGTTTTGGCAAACGGGCGAACGAGGAGAATTCGTCCACCATCTTTTTAAGATCACCAACCTGCCGAATGATCGTGCTGGTCAGCTCCTCAAACAGTTCGGGATCGTCGGTGATCTGTTTGCGATAGCGGCGATTGAGCCGTTCAGTCGCGAGCTGGATCGGCGTGAGTGGGTTCTTGATCTCATGCGCAATGCGCCGGGCGACGTCAGACCAAGCCGCTTGCCGCTGATCGAGCACTTGCCGGGTAATATCTTCAAATGAGATCACGTGCCCTGCACGATCCTGCGCGATCTTGACCACCAGAGTGAGCAATTCGCTCCCCTTCCCGTACTGAATTACGGCCTGCTCGCGCCCAGTTTGAACCACTGAGGCCAATTGCGGTGCAACTTCATCGAGCGTTTTGCCGATTGGATTGGGGTCATTAAGATCAAATAGCAGCCGCGATGCGGGGCGGTTGATCAGCTGCACACGTCCTTCGCCATCGGTTGAAATCACGCCAGCGGAAACCGATTCGAGCACGGCTTCAATAAACGCACGGCGTTCGTGTAATTGCTGGTTGGCGCTAACCAATGCCTGCGTCTGGCGTTCGAGCTGCGAGGTCATGCGGTTGAAGGCACGGTTGAGCAGTCCGACTTCGTCCGCGCCGGTCCTACCTTCAACGCGCATCGAAAAGTTGCCTGATCCGACCTGACGCGCTGCCGAAACCAGATCGTAAAGCGGCTTCACCTGCCGATCAGCGAAACGCAGCGCGAACCACACCGATAACCCGACAATCGCCAGCGATGCAGTGAGCAGCGCGATGTTGAACCGTAATTGCAGGATACGCGCGCGCTGGGTGAGCACTTCATAGGCGCGCACGATATTTTCCGCGCGCTGGCCTTGTCCCAACAGGTCTGAACTGCGCGCCGCGTAAAGATAGATACCGGCCTGCCGATCAATTGGCGTTGCCGCTTCGATGCGATCAGCATTGCGCGTTACCACCAGCGATTCTCCGCGTTCGAGACGGGCTAGAACCTCAGGCCGAATTCTCACCCGCGTGGTGTTTCCCTGCGGATCAACCACCGCGGCGGTACGCAGCATGCCGTCCTGCCCTTTTTGCAGGATCGCACTCTCATTCAGTTTTCGCGTTAGTACCTGGTACGAATAGCCCTCGCGAAATGCGGGACTGAGGATTGGGGCTTGCACCAGCATGTCATGCAGATCGCTCGCCATGGTGATCGATTCATTGCCAACCTCGTGCACGTTCTGATCGTAATAGCCGCGCGCCAGCTTGTTGGCATTTTCCAGCAGTCCGCGTGAATTGTCGGAAAACCAGAACTCGACGCCGGACTGGAAAAGGAACGAGGCAAAAATCACCACTAGCAAGGTTGGGATCGCAGCGATGATCGAGAATAGAAACACCAGTTGTACGTGGAGCCGTCCTGTCCCGCCGAGCGTTTCCGCCGCGCGGCGCAACGCAAGGCGCCTTCCAAGCAGAACCAGCAGCGTCATCGCTGGGACCAGCATGCCGACCAGCAAGCTGGCGGTAACGTTGGTGGAATAGAGCTGGCCGTTCGACGTTGGCCCGTTGATCGTTAACCAAGCCACGATGGTCATGGCGAGAAACGCGACCCCCGCGACCATTTCCATAATCGCAAAGAAGTTGGCGCGGCGTGCAGATAGCTGAATGCGCCGCCACCATCTTGGCCACCCGCTGCGCTTTCTTACTTCGGCATCGCTCATCGTTGCCCATCTACAACGACACTGTTGCATAAATGCAAGCCTAATTCGACGAATTGGCAAATGGCAGCGGTGAGCACATGAATTTACGGGAGATTAGCCCCGGGAAAATGAGTCCGGATCAAGCGCCAGATCGTTGAGCCGTTTGCGCAAAGTGTTGCGGTTTATTCCGAGAATCTGCGCCGCTTTGAGCTGGTTGCCGCCGGTAGCCCGCAAAATTTGCGAAAATAGCGGCGCTTCGAACGCGGCTAGCGCAACATCATAGACCGATCCCGCGCGCGGATCGGCAACGGCTAGCCACTGGCGAACCGCAGCATCGAGATCGCCTGTCTGGGCATCGGCGCCCTCACCTCCACGCTGCCGCTGATCGATCATTGTGCTCAAAGTCGCCGCATCAATAACTTCCTCGCGCGCCAGAAGCGCAGCGCGGAATAGGAAGTTCTTGAGTTCGCGTACATTTCCGCGCCACGGCTGATGCGAAAGGATTTCGATCGCCTCAGTGGAAAGCTGATGGCGTGGCAAGCCTTCGCTGACGGCCAGTTTGAGGAAATGATGCGCCAACGCCTCGATATCACCCGCCCGCTCGCGCAGCGGCGGCATTTCAATTGGCACAACGTTGAGCCGGTAAAACAGGTCTTCGCGGAATTTTCCTGCCGCGATCTGCGGCTCGATATCCTTGTTGGTTGCCGCGATAATGCGCACATCGACCGGAACCTCGTCGCGCCCACCAACCCGGCGGATCGAGCCCGATTGCAAGGCGCGCAGCAGGCGGGTTTGCGCCTCCATTGGCATGTCGCCGATTTCATCGAGAAACAGCGTGCCGCCATGGGCCTGCTCAAACTTACCAAGGTGGCGGGCCACGGCGCCGGTAAAAGCGCCCTTTTCGTGCCCGAAAAGTTCGCTCTCGATCAGTTCAGCCGGGATTGCGGCGGTGTTGATCGCGACAAAAGGCTTGTCGCGCCGGTGGCCCAACT
This sequence comes from Novosphingobium sp., assembly GCA_043758655.1. Lineage (GTDB taxonomy): Bacteria > Pseudomonadota > Alphaproteobacteria > Sphingomonadales > Sphingomonadaceae > Novosphingobium. The sequence continues at coordinate 6,417 of JAYVNC010000268.1, read as the reverse complement.
GGTGGATCGCCTCTGCGACCAGTTCCTTGCCAGTTCCCGACTCCCCGAGCACCAACACGCTGAGATCGTTGCGTAACACCCGAGTGATCATCCGGTAAACCGCCTGCATCGGTGCGGATCGTCCCACCAGAGGTAAGCCCTCAGGCATTGGCTCGTCCTGTGACGGCACTCCACCGGCGGTCGAACCCGCTGCCTGCCGCACCGTGCGCGCCAGCTCGTCAATATCGAAGGGCTTGGGAAAATATTCAAAGGCTCCGGTGTCGCTGGCGCGCACGGCAGTATCGAGCGTATTCTGCGCCGAAAGCACGATAATCGGCATCTTCGGGAAGTGTTCCCGGATTTTCGGCAGGCCCTCGATACCATCACCATCGGGGAGCATCACATCGGTTACGAGCACGGAATATTCGACTGCGCTCAGAGCTTTGTCGCGCGCAGCAAGACTCGCACAATGGGTAACCGCAAAACCCTCCATCTCTAACGCGGCCGTAACCACAGTGGCGATGGATTCATCATCTTCGACCAGCAAAATGCTCATAGCGCGCTGCTCCCGGTTTTAGTGCTGGCGAGCGGCAAGTGAAGGCGGAAATGGGTCCAGCCTCCCGTCTCATCACGTTCATGCGCGATGCGCCCGTTCATATCGCGCACCAGTTTTCGTACCAGCGCAAGGCCAAGGCCCTGACCACTCTTCTTGGTCGTAACAAAGGGTTCGAAAATGTGATCGCGCATAGCTGCATCAATGCCGGGGCCGTTATCGCTGACGCGCAATTCAATGGGCAGTCGTACCGGCTTCACTCCCGGAGCAGCCGCATGGAGCTGAATTCCGCTGGAAAATCGGGTGCGGACGATGACGCGGGGCTTTTTGGCAACGGAACAGGCCTCCGCCGCGTTTGACAGCAAGTTGATCAACACTTGAACCAGCGCGTCAGGGATGCCGAGCACCGGCGGAAGCGAGGGATCGAACTCTTCTTCGACCACCGGGCCTTTGCCTGCGCTGGAAAGCACCGCACGCGCCCGGCGCACGGCTTCGTGGAGATTGCACGGACTTACCGGCTCAACCGTGCGGCGGTTTAGCGCCTGCATCTCGTCGATCAGCCGGGCAATTCGGTCAACCTCTTCGGCGATCAGCGTGGTTAGCGCGCGGTCCTTGTCATCGACCTTGCGGGCGAGCAATTGAGCGGCACCGCGAATGCCCGCGAGCGGATTTTTGATTTCATGGGCAAGGATTTCGGGTGCCCGCAAAACCGAATCTTCGGACGGCCCCGGGTCGTCGCCCAGACCTTCTGCGCCGCTGGCATCCTGAAAAGTCACCACTTGCCAACCGTTTTCGTCGCTCATCGGCGCGACCGTCATATCGAGACGCTTGGGCCCGACCGATCGGATCAACCCCGCAATATCACGCGCTGAAATCGGCGCGTCGCCTTCGGTCATTCGGGCGAGCAGGCGCGGATCAGCGAAGGTTATAAGGTCGGAGAGCGCCCTCCCCTTTAGCCGCCGGACGCTCTGGCCGAAGAATTGCTCGGCTGCCGGATTAGCCTCAGCGATGTTTTGTTCAGGGGTAAGGAGGACGACGGCCAGACCCAAGCTGGATAGTTGGCGCTGCGCATCAGTCGTTCCCGTCATTCTGTCCGCCCTCCGCAGTTCAAGCGGCGCGGCGTTGCAAGAATGGTGTGTAGAATTCACGAAGAAGCCGTTTTATTTCATTAGCTTCATCGACAAAGTTTACTTTGTTTCTGAAATCTGCGGACCCGGGAAGCCCTTTGGTGTACCAGCCCAGATGCTTGCGCGCCATTTTGACGCCAGTATCAGTGCCATAGAGTTCGAGCATGGCATCGTAGTGCTTAATCATCACGGAAAACTGCGTGTCGATATCCGGATCGGGCATTGCAACGCCATTGCACCACCACTGCATCACCTGTGCAAGAAGCCAAGGCTTGCCATAAGCCCCCCGCCCGATCATCACGCCATCCGCGCCCGAAAGTTCGAGAGCCCGCGCCGCATCGGTGATCCCGCAAATATCGCCGTTGACGATCACCGGCAGCGAGGTTGCTTCCTTCACGCGGCGGACGAAGGCCCAATCTGCATCGCCCTTATACATCTGGTTGCGGGTGCGCCCGTGGACGGTGATCATCTTCGCGCCAAGATCCTCGGCAATGTGCGCGAGCTCTGGGGCGTTCAGGCTATCATGGCACCAGCCCATCCGCATCTTGACCGTAACCGGCACGTCAACCGCGCGCACTGTCGCACCGATCAGCCGTGCGGCCAGTGGCAGATCGCGCATCAACGCCGATCCGGCATCGCCGTTCACAACCTTCTTCACCGGGCAGCCCATGTTGATGTCGATAATGGCCGCGCCGCGATCCGCGTTGAGTTTGGCAGCCTCGGCCATCTGTTCAGGCTCGCAGCCGGCAAGCTGCACTGAAACCGGCTCTTCAATCGCATCCCAGCTCGCCTTTTGCAGCGACTGCCGGGTTTCGCGGATCATCGCCGGGCTGGCGATCATCTCTGTTACGTTGAGCCCCGAACCAAAGCGGCGGACCAGTTTGCGGAACGGCATATCCGTCACCCCGGTCATCGGAGCGAGGATCACCGGGCAACCGATGGCGATGGCACCGATAGCAATCGGTTTTAAAGCGGGTGGAATTGGAAGCGCGGTCATGGATGTGCCTAAAATTTGGGCAGCGCTTAATGGATTGCCGTTAGAACCGCAAGTGCTTACCCGGATTTGACGATGTCCGAACTCACCCTTCCCCAACACGGTTTTGCCGCAATTGTTGTTGCTGCGGGCGCGGGTTTGCGCGCGGGACAGCCGGTACCCAAGCAGTTCGCCCTGTGGCGCGGCAAGCCCGTGGTGCGGCATTCGGTTGAGGCACTGATCGCGGCGGGGGCTAGGCCGTTGGTGGTGTGCATTCCTGATGGTGCCGATATGGTCGCGGCCAAAGCACTCGAAGGCCTTTCAGTGACTCTGCTCACGGGTGGCCATACACGGCAGACATCCGTACGGATCGGACTCGAAGCCTTGTCCACAGCCAATCCAGATCGCGTTTTAATCCACGATGCGGCGCGGCCCATCGTCCCAGGTGCGGTGATTGAACGTTTGCTGGCAGCGCTAGACCATGGGGAAGGCGCCATCCCGGTGCTCGCTGTCGTCGATAGCCTTATCCAGGCAAATGGAACCCGAATGCTCGCCCCTGCCCCGCGTGACGAAATGCGCCGCGTGCAAACCCCTCAGGCTTTTCGCTATGCCCAAATAATGTCAGCACACCGGCAGTGGCAGGGAGAAGCCAGTGCCGGACACGATGCGCAGGTAGCGCAGGCAGCGGGCATGGAAGTGGCGTTGGTAGAAGGAGACGAAGCCCTGCACAAGCTTACCTATGGCTCTGATTTTGACAGCCCGCCGCCCATGCGCGTTGGCACTGGGTATGATGTCCACCGGTTGGTCGAAGGCGAGGAGCTGTGGCTTTGCGGGGTTAAACTCGATCACACCCACGGGCTTTCCGGCCACAGCGATGCCGACGTTGCCATCCATGCACTGGTCGATGCGCTGCTTGGCGCAATTGGCGCGGGCGATATAGGAGCGCACTTCCCCCCCAGTGATGCGGAGTGGAAAGGCGCGCGATCCGATCTGTTTCTGCGCCATGCGGCTGTTCTGGTAGGCGATGCCGGTTACCGCATTGGCAACATTGATCTGACGATTATCTGCGAAGCGCCAAAGATCGGCCCACACCGCGATACCATGCGCGCGCGGGTTGCGGAGATCGCGGGCGTTGACATCGCGGCGGTGAGCGTCAAGGCGACTACCACCGAGGGACTCGGCAGCACCGGACGGCGAGAGGGGATCGCCGCACAGGCGGTGGCCTTGCTGGTCCGCAATTGAAACAGATGGATACCCCGATGCGAACCCTTGCCCTTGCCGCCGCAGCGCTAGTACTCACCGCCCCGCAAATTGCCACCGCCGCCGATGCGCAGCCTTGCCTGACTGCTAAGGAAGCCACTGCCGTCGCCGCCTATGCCATGCCGAGCGCGATCACCGGCACGGCGCAGCGGTGTGTCCCTACGCTGGGTAAACAATCGTGGCTGGCATTGAACGGCGATGCGCTGTCAAAGCGCTATGCTGAGCGCAAACCAGCGGTATGGCCCGACGCCAAGGCGGCGCTGTTGAAGATGGCCAGCAATTCAAAGGATTCGATGGCTGAAACGATCAAGACCTTGCCCGACGACACCATCAGGCAGCTCGCCGATTCGATGATCAGCGCAGCGGTCGCGGACAAAGTGCAGGTCAGCCGCTGCCAAGTGATTGACCGATTTTTGTCGCTGGTCGCACCACTCCCACCAGAAAACACGGCTGAATTGGTTGCGCTAACTTTGGGCATAGTCTCCCAAGCAGGCGCGCCCAAGATCGGCAAACTCGTGCTGTGCAAGGCTTAGGCGATGGATGACGCTCTGATTCACGACGATCTCGTCGAACTTGCCCGGCGGGTGATTAGCGAAAATCTGAGCGCGGGACGTAAGGTTGCAGTGGCAGAAAGCTGCACCGGCGGTCTGGTGGCTGCCGCACTCACCGAGATTGGCGGCAGCTCTTCGGTGTTTGACCGAGGTTTCATAACTTATTCAAACGAATCGAAGCAGGAAATGCTGGGAGTCTCCCCGGACATTATCGACACCTTCGGCGCGGTCTCAATCGCCTGCGTCTGGGCAATGGCGCATGGTGCATTGAAGCGCAGCAATGCCGATGTTGCGGTGGCGATCAGCGGGATAGCCGGGCCCGGCGGCGGCACACCCGATAAGCCTGTCGGCACCGTAGTGTTTGCCCGAGCTGTGCGCGGCGAGGAAGATTCAACCTCTGAGGAAAAGCGTTTTGGTGAGGGCGACCGGGCGCAGGTTCGGCTTCAGGCGGCGCTGGTGGCGCTTGAGCTGTTGCTGCCATAAAGCTGCTCGGCACGCGCCTCAAACGCGGCGACGAGCTTGCGGAATGCTCGGTCAAAATATTGGCCCGCAAGACCTTCAAACAAGGCATTGCGGAAGGTGAATTGCACGGTGAATTCCACCTCACACGAATTATCATCCAGCGACCGAAACGCCCAATCATTCTGCAAATCCTTGAGCGGCCCATCAACGTAGTGGACTTGCAGCAGCGTCGGCCGAAGCTTGGTTACACGGGAGGTAAACTTCTCTCGCAGAGCGGAAAATCCGATCAGCATATCGGCGACTATCTCTGTATCGCTGTCTGATTTCACCCGCGTGGCGATAACCCAAGGCAGAAATTCGCCATACCGACTGACGTCGGCGACCAGATCAAACATCTGCTCGGCGCTGTATCCCAGCCGCCGGATTTCGTGAATTCCCGGCATCAGCGCTGTTTGGCCAGTTGCGCTTCCCGCGCCGCGCGCATCGCCTTAAAATCGTCTCCAGCATGATAGCTCGAGCGGGTCAGCGGGCTGGAGGCCACTTGCAGAAAGCCCTTCGCCCGGGCAATCGCGCCATAGGCGTTGAATCCCTGAGGAGTGACGAATTCGATCACCGCCGTGTGCTTGGGCGTGGGACGAAGATATTGGCCCATCGTCAAAAAATCGATCCCGGCGCAGCGCATATCGTCCATCACCTGATGCACTTCCAATCGCTGTTCCCCCAGCCCCAGCATGATGCCGCTTTTGGTGAAGATCATCGGATTGTGGCGCTTAACCTCTTCGAGCAGCCGCAAAGACGCATAGTAACGGGCACCGGGGCGGATCGTTGGGTAAAGTCGGGGCACAGTTTCGAGGTTGTGATTATAAACATCGGGCCCAGCGGCAACGATAGCCTCAACCGCGGGTCGCATCTTGTCACGAAAATCGGGGGTGAGAATTTCGATTGTCGTGCCGGGTGTGTTGCGGCGCAGTGCCTCGATCACTTTGACGAACTGCCCTGCCCCGCCATCGGCAAGGTCATCGCGGTCAACCGAAGTGATAACGATATGTTCAAGGCCAAGTTTGGCGGCGGCTTCGGCAACATGTCCGGGCTCGGAGAGGTCAACCTTGCGCGGCATCCCGGTTTTAACGTTACAAAAGGCGCAGGCGCGGGTGCAGACGTCACCCAAAATCATCACAGTCGCGTGCTTCTTGGTCCAGCATTCGCCAATGTTGGGGCAAGCGGCTTCCTCGCAGACTGTGTTAAGCCCAAGGCCACGCATAAGATCCCGCGTCGCGGCATATTCGCGGCTGGTCGGCGCTTTAACGCGAATCCAGTCAGGCTTGCGCTGGCGTCCTTCGACAGGCTCAGGATGAGCGGAGATTGCTGTGGGCGGGTTTGAAAGATCATTCATCACGCCCGCCCATAATCGTCTCTGCTCGCGCTTGCCAGTGGCAAATAGCCTCTTGCCTTCGCTTTGCGCGATGGCCAAGACGCCCACCATGACCATGCCATCATCTCCGCAACTTGATC
>JAYVNC010000267.1:0-3547 GCA_043758655.1 Novosphingobium sp. | reverse complement strand
CTGCACCACCCCCGCCACCGCATCAAGGATTTCCGCCGCCAGCCGCCCGGCCCTGCGCATGCCTTCAAAGGCCTCGGGCCCATGCAGTTTGATCGTGCCATCGCGCAGCATGGTATCGGAAGAATCAACGGTCTGATAAATGTTCATGGCCCCCACATAGACACTATTTTCGGCAATTTCGAGAGCCAGACTTGCTCTTGACCGCGCTCAGGCTAGAGCTTGGGCATGATGAGCGACAAAAATGCCCTCCTCCAGCCCGATCGAGGCCAGAAGGCTTGCCTGATTCACCTGGTCAGCAAGGACAGTTATCCCGCGTGGTCAAAGCGCCTGTCCGCCCCGCAACGCGCGGCGCTGGCGGGGCAGAAGTTTGATGGCGCGGGCTATAACTATGCCATTGTTCCCGATGGCGATCACTGGTTCGCAGTTTCGGGCGTAGCCAATCCGGACAGCCTTTCATCGTGGTGCTTGGCCAAGCTGGCAGAGGTGCTTCCGGCGGGAACATATCGCCTTGCTGATGGTGATCCCGGTCCGGCGATGTTCGGCTGGGTCACCGGGCAATACCGCTTTGACCGCTACCGATCTGACGCGCCAGACGATGCCCCGCGCATTCTGCTCACCAAGCAGGTCAAGCAAATCGACGCCACTTTGGCCGAGGCTGCGGCGGTGGAACTGGTGCGCGATCTGGTGAATACGCCCGCTGAAGACATGGGGCCTGCCGAGCTTGAGGCCGCCGCCGCGCAGCTGGCCAAGACGCATAAGGCCGTGCTGCATGTGACCAAAGGCGATGCGCTTGAGCGGGAATTTCCGATGGTCCACATGGTCGGCCGCGCCGCCAGCCGCAGCCATGCCGCGCGGATGATCGAGCTTGAATGGGGCAATCCCAAGCACCCGCGCCTCGCGATTATCGGCAAGGGCGTGTGCTTCGATTCGGGCGGGCTCGACATCAAGCCATCTTCAGGCATGCTACTGATGAAAAAGGATATGGGCGGGGCCGCGCATGCGCTGGCGCTGGCTGGGCTGGTGATGGGTGCGGGACTTCCGGTGCGGCTGCACCTGCTGGTTCCGGCGGTCGAGAATGCCATTTCCGGCAACGCCTTCCGCCCCGGTGACGTGCTGCGCAGCCGCGCGGGGATTTCGGTTGAGATCGGCAATACTGATGCTGAGGGGCGGCTGGTTTTGGGCGATGCCTTAGCCAAAGCCAGCGAGACAAAACCGGACCTTATCATCGATTTCGCCACGCTCACCGGCGCAGCCCGGGTGGCGCTCGGTCCCGATCTTCCGGCGCTGATGGCACGCCGCGATGAAACCGCCGATGCGCTGATCGCGGCGGGCAAGGCCAACGACGATCAGTGTTGGCGTCTGCCGCTGTTCGATAGTTACCGCGAATACCTAAAAAGCGACATCGCCGACATCAACAACAGCGCCAGCAACGGCTTTGCCGGGGCCAGTGTGGCCGGACTGTTCCTCGACCGTTTCGTCCCCGAAGGCTTGGACTGGGCACACTTTGATACCTTTGCATGGCGCCCCGCTGCCAAGCCCGGACGGCCAAAAGGCGGCGAAGCGCTGGGGCTAAGGGCGGCGTGGCACATGCTGCGCGCCCGTTACGCGGCATAGGCTGGACTAAGCCCGCCGCAGTGATAAGCTGGCACAGTCAAATCGGGGGCCACACTGGGCTTAACCCGGCTGATTGAAAGGGATCGTCCTATGCGCAAATTCATTATCGCCTCGCTGTTTGCCGCCGCCGCCTCAATGGCCGTGCCCGCCACCGTTATCGCCGCTCCCTGCAAGGATGCGAAGGGCAAGTTCATTAAGTGCCCGCCCAAGCCAATGGCCAAGAAGGGCCCATGCAAAGATGCCCGGGGCAAATTCATCAAGTGCCACAAGTAAGGCGCTAACCGCCGCGTTAATCAAAGGGCTCCCGCTGCATAGCCGGGGCCCTTTTGTTTGGCTTGGGAACCCCAGCCGCGCAATTCCGCGCATAATCGGCTAACTTGCCTGAAAGCTGCGCATTGTATAAGCGCCCGGCTCGCATTTGGGCGACGTGAGGCAACTTGGACGACAGCAATACCTTTGATGGCAAGAGCTTTGCGCTCAGCGGGCCAATGAAGATCGGCGATCCGGCGCGCGCACCGGTGCGTGGTGATCTCGCGCATATTGCCCTCGCCGGGCGTTATTTTGTGCCGCACTATGCTGTTCCCGCTGAACACCGTGTAATCGCGGGCGGCGCGGCGCTGCTCGCATCGAGCCGCAGCGATGCCGAAATACTTGGTGAACTCAAGGCGGGCAGTCGCTTCGACATTCTCGACGTTGCCGGCGAAACAGCTTGGGGACAGTGCGTTGACATCTCTGGGGGCGAAGACGGCCTCGTCGGCTATGTCGCAATGGACAAGCTCGAGCCTGCGGCGTGACTTCACGCGTCTTCATTGACGGCGCGGCGGGAACCACGGGCCTCGAAATTATCGAACGACTGGCCCCGCGCGGCGAATTCGAACTGATCGTGCTCGATGATGAGCAGCGCAAAAGTCTCGATGCCCGCCGCGATGCCTTTCACGCCGCCGATTTTACCGTGCTGTGCCTGCCCGATGATGCCGCGCGCGAAGCCGTGGCGCTGGCTGAAGGCAGCAAGGTGCGCATCATAGACGCATCCAGCGCGCACCGTGTCCAAACCGGCTGGGTGTTTGGCTTTCCCGAAGTGATCGGCCGCGAAAAGGTGGCCGAGGCGGCGCGGGTGAGCAACCCCGGCTGCTATTCCACCGGCTTCATTGCCCTCATCGCCCCGCTGATCCGCCAGGCGCTGTTGCCTTCGGACTGGCCCTATGTCTGTCACGCGGTTTCGGGCTATTCGGGCGGCGGCAAGGCGATGATCGCACGGTTTGATGGCGACCCTGACATAGCCTACCGCGACTATGCCCTCACGCTGGGCCACAAGCACGTTCCGGAAATGCAAAAGCTCTGCGGCCTTGCGATTTCGCCGCTGTTCTCGCCAGCGGTAATTCCGGCGCATCGCGGCATGGTGGTTGAAGTGCCGCTGCACCTTGGGCAAATGCACCACGCCGCGCCCATCGATGGCCTGCGCGATTTTCTGGGCGATTTCTATGCGGCAAGCCCGGTTGTGACCGTGCACGATGATCTGCCCGACGAACTGCTACTGCGCCGATCAATGCCGCCGAGTGACCGGCTGGACCTTTGGGTCATTGGATCGAAGGACGGCAGCCAAGCGCGCCTGATCGCCATGCTCGACAACCTTGGCAAAGGCGCGAGCGGGGCGGCGGTGCAAAACCTCAACCTGATGGCCGGGCTGCTCGAAACCACGGGGCTAAATCTCGCCTGACTGCTTTTTGGGCAGGCCTGCCCGCAATTTGGGCAAGTTATAGCGCTGAAATGAGCAAATTCGTGTCCCGCACAGGGCTGTTCAGCATATTTTGTTGCGATTCCCCTCTTTTCGCGCGCTTAACCATCGCCTAGTGGAATTGCACAGCCTCTGGCACGATTCTTGAATTGTTGCGCATGAGGCGATCAATCGTCCGGCCCCGCTGTGATGCGATGC
>JAYVNC010000266.1:0-3549 GCA_043758655.1 Novosphingobium sp. | reverse complement strand
AAAACCAGACTGACCCATGACATGCTCCCGCCGACGCCTCAGCCTGACTGAATCAGTTTTGCACCGCCGGGGAAAGCACTATTTTTAGAGGTGGCCTTCAATGCGTTGCCATCGCCAAATTCAAACGTGATCCGCCAGGGACCGTTTACTTTCACCGCATAACGTTTCGGCTTGCCGCGCAACGAGTGAAAATCAAAACCGGGCAAGTTCAGGTCATCGGGTGCCGCTGCATTATCAAGCACATCAAGGCGGCTGCGGCATCGATCCGCCAGATCAGGCCGCACTTTGCTGGCATCATTATCCATGAACAGCAGAGCGAGACCTTTGTGGCGAAATGACTCAATCATTGATATAAGTGTCGCATAATATGCGACACACCGTCAAGCAATTTCGCTCACCCTACCAGTTCCCGAACATCAGTCAGCCTACCCGTCACGGCGGCTGCCGCTGCCATCGCAGGCGAAACCAGATGTGTCCTCGCCCCCGGTCCTTGCCGCCCGACGAAATTGCGGTTGGAGGTTGAGGCGCAGCGTTCACCCGGTGGAACTTTGTCGGGGTTCATGCCGAGGCAGGCTGAGCAGCCCGGTTCGCGCCACTCCAGCCCGGCGGCGATGAATATCTTGTCCAGCCCCTCGGCTTCGGCTTGCGCTTTGACTAGCCCGGAGCCGGGGACGACGATGGCCCACTTTACGCCGGGTGCTTTAGTGCGGCCTCTGAGAACCACAGCGGCGGCGCGCAGGTCTTCGATGCGGCTGTTGGTGCACGAACCGATAAACACGTTCTGCACCTCGACTTCATCCATCCGCTGGCCGGGCTCCAGCCCCATGTAATCAAGGCTTTTGCGCGCGGCGTCCTGCTTGCTGGGGTCAGCGAAACTTTCGGGCGTGGGGACCACGCCGCTGATTGATACGGTGTCTTCGGGGCTGGTACCCCAGGTGACGGTGGGCGGAATGTCGGCGGCTTGGATGACTACCGACTTGTCGAACTTCGCGCCTGCATCCGCGGCGAGGCTTTGCCACCAGACGACCGCCGCGTCCCAATCCGCACCCTTTGGAGCGAGCGGACGGCCTTTAATGTAGGCGATTGTCTTGTCATCGGGCGCGATCAGTCCAGCGCGTGCGCCGCCCTCAATGCTCATGTTGCACACCGTCAGACGGCCTTCGATCGACATTTCCTCAAATACTTTACCGCGAAATTCAATGACATGCCCGGTGCCGCCCGCCGTGCCGATAGTGCCGATGATGTGCAGCACCAGATCCTTTGGCGTAACCCCGGGGCCAAGATCGCCCTCGACGCGCACTTCCATCGTTTTTGACTGGGTGAGTAGCAGCGTTTGCGTTGCCAGCACGTGCTCAACCTCGCTGGTGCCGATGCCAAACGCCAGCGCGCCGAGCCCGCCGTGGCAGCTGGTGTGGCTATCGCCGCAAACGATGGTTGCGCCGGGGAGCGAAAAACCCTGCTCGGGGCCGACGACATGAACGATCCCCTGTTCGCGGTCGCTCGCGCCGATGTAGCGGATACCGAACGCCGGGGCGTTGGCCTCAAGCGCGGCGAGTTGCTGCGCGCTTTCGGCATCGGCGATGGGGATTTTCTGGCCCGCGCTATCGAGCCGCGCGGTGGTGGGCAGGTTGTGATCGGGGACAGCCAGTGTCAGATCGGGGCGGCGAACCGTGCGCCCGGCAACGCGCAAAGCCTCAAAGGCTTGCGGGCTAGTAACCTCGTGAACAAGGTGCCGGTCAATGTAGATTAGGCAGGTGCCATCATCGCGGCGCTCAACAAGGTGGGCGTCCCAAATCTTTTCGTAAAGTGTACGCGGGGTGCTGGTCATGATGCCTGCGGCCTAGGCAAACGGGATTGCGATGACAAGCGCGAATGGCTTGTACGCGCTATTCGTTGCGCGTCCAAATCCACGTACCGGTGGTCGCTAGCACCGCCAGCGAAATCAGCACCCACGGCCAGCCGATGGTGAACCATACGACCACCGCGCCCACCGCCATTGACGTTATCGCAACGATCTTTGACCGGCGGCTGATCGCGCGGCGTTCGCGCCAATGGAGCAGGCTTGGGCCATACGTAGGGTGCTCGAGCAGCCGCCGTTCCCATTCGGGATGGCTGCGCGAAAAGCAGAACGCCGCGAGCAGCAGGAACGGCACCGTCGGCATGATTGGCAGGAACGCGCCGACTATGCCGAGCCCGACGGAGGTAAGGCCCCCCGCAAGCCAGAATGGGCGGGTAATCTTCATGCCGCACCAATCCGGGCGGCGGTCTGCTGGATCAGTGCAATCATGTTGGGCAGGCCCTGCGTGCGATTTGAAGAAAGCTGGTTTTTCAGATCAAACGGTTCAAGCACTGCCGCCACATCCATACCCGCAACTTCGGCAGCCGGGCGATCCTGCACGGCCGAGAGCACTAGAGCGATGATGCCCTTGGTGATCGCCGCATTGCTATCCGCCAGAAAATACAGCCGATCATCGCCGTTGGGTGCGGGATAGACCCAGACACTCGCCGAACAGCCGCGTACCAGCGTGGCATCGGTTTTCAGCGCATCGGGCATCGGATCAAGCTCACGGCCCAATTCAATCAGCAGCCGGTAACGGTCATCGCTATCAAGGAAGAGGTATTCTTCGAGAGTGTCATCAAGGGTGCGCATAGGTGGGGGCATATAAGCAAGGGCGGGCATGGCTGCAACGCCGCGCTACGCCAGCCCGCCGGGCCGCGTTATTGCGTAATAAATGACATAAAGCCAAGACAGCACGCCGTGAACAACCGCCCAGATAATCGATTTGTGAAGGCTCCAGGAAATTGCCACGGCAATCGCGCTGCCAAGGCCAATCCCGGCCTGCGCCGCGCCGCCCGCTCCGCGCCTCACAGGTCAACTCCGGCGGCAATCGCTTCAAGCTTGCGGATGCGCTCCTTAAGGTCGGCCAGTTCAATCCGCGCGGCGCCATTGCCGAGGCCGCTTTCCAGCTCGGGGCGGTGTTGTTCCAGCTCGCGCAGCTTAAGCTTGAGCCACAGGGTCCAGCCGCGCAGCATGGTCACGGCGATAATCGCGGTGCCCATCAACGTCGCGAACGAGATCAACAGCATGTCATTGGCCATGGTCTTTTCTCCCTCAATTCTGCGCGCTTAGTGGTCTCGAAGCGCTTCGATTTCTTTGGCGAGGCTGATGCTCTGCCGCTGAGAACTTGAATTGGCATCGGTGGCGATCCGTTCGAGCACCTTGATCCGCTCGCGCAGCTTTTCGAGTTCGGCTTGGAGCTCGTTTTCGCGCGGTGAGGGTAGCGCCTCAGTGTCGCGGTCGCGGTCGGCAAAACTAAGTTGCTCGCCGCCTCTTCGCGTACGGACAATGCCATGCCTGTGGCGGCTGATCGCGACGGCTGCCCAGGCAGCAATTGCGAAAATCGGAATGATCGAACCCGCAGCGCTCATATTCGTATTACCCTGTTTGGTTGCGTTTGTGTTGGTTAGTTGATCGCTCGCTTGTTAGGCTGGCGGGGTGCATCAATTGCTCTTCTGACCATCGGGCAAAGCATCGACTTTGCCTGTATC
>JAYVNC010000265.1:0-3579 GCA_043758655.1 Novosphingobium sp. | reverse complement strand
GCTGATCGCCCGCGCGCGACAACACTTCGAGATCGCTGACAGTCTGCGCAGGGGCCGCCGCGCCGATCAGCATCAGCGAAAGGCATAGACCAAGTCGGGCGGAGTGCTGGGTTACAGATCGCATAACGAAATCGCCTCTCGCGGGCAGCATTACCGCAGCGCGGAGCACGCGCCAAGCGCCTATCGCGTTGGCAACGTGGAGGGGTTTTGGGGCTGGCCTAAGCGCTTCCCCTTCAACCGCCCGGTCAAATGAAACTGCCAACACTTGTCGCAAGCATAAGGCCGCAGCGCGAAGGGCGCCTCGCGCGCAGCTTCCAGCGCGGTCTCGCGGGTGGCATAGCGCGTCTTTTTGCGGCAGATGCTCAGGCGGGTGCGCATGTTAAATCCGATCCGACATCCATTGCCGTCACCCTATATCGCGCGTCCAGCCGATCCTGACCATAGCGCCCGCGCGATTGGCCTTGCCGCGCGCGCGGCGGGGCTGCACAGTGGCAGGCACGTACCCCTGAGAGGAATCATGGCAGCAACATCCTATCACGCCCCGGCAAGCCGCGAAGACGTTATCGCGCTGATGGTGGCAGACCCTTCGGCCAAAGTGCTGGCGGGCGGAACCGATCTTATCGTGCAGATGCGCAGCGGACGCGCGGCTCCGGGCGGAATCATTGATCTTAAAAACGTTTCGGCGATGCGCGCGGTGATGGGCAATGATGGCCGCTATACCATCGGTGCGGCGATGCCGTGCACGGGGCTGCTGAGCGTTGAGGCGCTGTGCCGCGATTGGCCCGGTATGGTTGAGGCGGCGAACCTGATCGGATCGGTGCAGGTGCGCAACCGCGCGACTATGGGCGGCAATCTGTGCAACGCTTCACCCGCAGCGGACAGCGTTCCGGCATTGATCGCGGCGGGGGCAACCTGCCTGATCGTCGGCGCATCTGGCGCCCGAGAAATTCCGGTTGAGCAGGTGGCGACCGGCCCCGGCAAAACCAGCCTTTCTGCCGGTGAATTCCTCGCCGAAATTCGCCTGCCCGCAAAGCCGCAAGGCGGAGGGGACGCATATCTGCGCTCCATCCCGCGTACTGAGATGGACATTGCGGTAGTTGGCGCGGGTGTGGCGCTCGTGCTCAATGGCGCAGGAACCTGCACCGCGGCGCGTGTTGCACTGGGGGCGGTTGCTCCCACGGCAATGCTGGTGGCTGAGGCCGGCGCTGCGCTGGTTGGCAGCAAGTTGGACGACGCCGCGCTCGAAAAGATGGCCGAGGCCGTCCGCGCCGCCTGCAGCCCGATAGATGATAAACGCGGGACGGTGGAATACCGCAAAGCGATGGCGGGGGTGCTGGCAAAGCGCACCGCGCTTATTGCGGCGTCACGCGCCCGTGGAGAAACAGCATGAGCAAGATCGCGGTATCCACCAGTGTAAACGGTGACGCCGCCGAATTCCTCTGTGATCCGGGTGAAACGTTGCTCGACGCCCTGCGCGGCAGCCTTGGGCTGACAGGCAGCAAAGAAGGCTGCGGATCGGGCGATTGCGGGGCCTGCACGGTGATGCTTGATGGCGCGATGGTCTGTTCGTGTCTGGTCTTTGCCGCCGAGGCTGAAGGCAAGAAAATCACCACTATCGAAGGCGTCGCCGATGGCTCGGTGCTCCACCCGGTCCAGCGCCAGTTCCTTGAACACGGCGCGCTGCAATGCGGGTTCTGCACACCGGGGTTCATCGTCGCGGCCAAGGCGCTGCTTGAGGTTAATGCGAGCCCAACCGAAGAGGAAATCCGATATTGGCTGGCAGGTAACCTGTGCCGCTGCACCGGCTATGACAAGATCGTCCGCGCAGTCTCCGCCGCCGCTGCGGAACTTCGGCAGGAAAGGGTACCGGCATGAACGCGCCAGAAAACCAACGCGCTTTCGCCCCCGCTCAATTTAAGGTTATCGGCACGCGCCCGGTTCGGCCTGATGGGATTGATAAAGTAACTGGCAAAGCGGTTTACGGACCCGATTTCGCTCTGGCGGGGATGCTGCACGGGGCGATGGTACGCAGCCCACACGCCCATGCCCGGATCGTCAATATCGACGCGAGCAAGGCGCTGGCTTTGCCCGGTGTCAAAGCGGTGGTCATCGGTGCCGATTTCGCCCAGCAGAGCGACGAAGAGATAACTAACGGTGAATCCGAAGGCACGCTGAAGGATATGGCCGGGGCCTGCATGGCGCAGGGCAAGGTGCTGTTCGCTGGCCACGCGGTAGCCGCAATCGCCGCGACGAGTTCGGTGATTGCCGATGCTGCTGCCGCGCTGGTTGAGGTCACTTACGAAGTGCTGCCGCACGTTATCGAACTGATGGACGCCATCGCCGATGGCGCGCCACTGCTCCACGAAGATATGTTCACTGCCGGACTTGAACCCAAGCCCGATAAACCCTCAAATGCGGCGATGTGCTTCACGCTTGCACGCGGCGATTCAGCTGCGGCGATGGCGGGCGCAGCAGTTACCGCAGGCGGCCGCTTTACTACCCAGCCGGTGCATCAAGGCTATATCGAACCTCACGCCTGCGTTGCGACGTGGAATGCCGATGGGCAGGGGCAAATTTGGTGCTCGAGCCAAGGCCAGTATGAAGTGCGCAATTACACCGCGGGAATCTTGAAAATGCCGGTGTCTGATCTGCGGGTCTATCCGCTTGAGATCGGTGGCGGCTTTGGCGGCAAGACGACGATTTATCTTGAGCCGATAGCCATGCTGCTATCGCGCAAATCTGGCCGCCCGGTGCGGATGGTGATGAGCCGCGAAGAGGTGTTCTGCGCCTCAGGCCCAGCGCCGGGATCGGTGATTGATGTAAAGCTGGGCGCCGATGCTGAAGGCAATTTCGTTTCGCTGGAGATGGAGTTCTGGAGCCAGGCTGGGGCCTATGCCGGATCATCCACCCATGCCAGCGCAATGACCGCGCTGGGGGCCTATAGGGTCGCTGATGCCACCGTCATTGGCTGGGATGTTTGTTCGAACATCCCGAGCACGCACGCCTATCGCGCACCGGGCGCACCTCCGATTGTCTTCGCGCTCGAAGCCTGCGTCGATGACATCGCCCGCCAGCTCAAAATCGACGCCATCGACCTGCGATTGATCAACGCCTGCCGTCCGGGCGATCCGGGGCCGATGCGCATACCGCACGGCGAAATCGGCTATGTCGAATGCCTTGAGGCGGCCAAAGCGCATCCGCATTGGAGCGCACCGCTCGGGCCGAACCAAGGGCGCGGGGTCGCAGGCGCATTCTGGGGCAATTACGGCGGGCCTTCGACCGCCTCAGTATCGCTTGGTGCCGATGGTTCGGTAATGGTCACCACCGGCAGCCCCGATATCGGCGGCAGCCGCGCATCAATGGCGATCATGGCGGCGGAAACGCTCGGCGTGGCTTATGAAAGCGTGCGCGTGACCATCGCCGACACCGGTTCGCTCGGCTATTCGATGTTGACCGGCGGCAGCCGCGTGACCTTCGCCACGGGCAAAGCAGTGGTCGAAGCTTGCCGCAAGATTATCACCACGCTGTCCGAACGCGCCGCGCATCTGTTTGGGGTAGAGCAGGGCGAAGTCGAGTGGC
>JAYVNC010000264.1:0-3584 GCA_043758655.1 Novosphingobium sp. | reverse complement strand
ATAAACGTGGTTCATCAGCCCGCTGATGAGCAGCGTTTGCGGCACCGGATATTGCAGCGCGCCGACCTCGGCCTTTGCGGCACCAACCGTCCAATCAGCCTCCATCCCCAGCCCGGCATCGCCCGGATTTGACCAATAGCCATGCCATCCCGCCGCGGGCTTCATCACAATCGCCAGCGTGGTTGTGCCTCCCGGAGCTGCCGGACCTTCGATCACCAAAGCAGCGGTAATGTGCGTCGGGGCAGCTTGGGCGGGGGCGGCGTGAGCGGGCGCCGCAAGCAGGAATGCCGCCAGCTGCAACAACACGGCAACGCACTTACAATAGGTTTGCATGGGACATAAGCACGGACGGCTTTCCTCTTTCAAGGCTTGCGCAGATCGCGCTGCCTCGCCATCACAGCCCTTGGCGGTTTTGCCCGCGTAATTCAAGAAATCGCCATCATAAAGGACAAGCCATGCGCCGCCTCGCTCTGAACTGCCTGCTCGCCATCGGCCTTGCCAGCGCGCTGCCTGTCGCGGCGAAAGACAGCGCGCCCGCGCCTGCCCCCACCGCGCCGCCGCGCCTGATCGTCGCGCTGTCGATTGATCAGTTCAGCGCCGATCTGTTCGCGCAATATCGCGCGCGTTACTCCGGAGGCCTTGCACGGTTGCAACAAGGGGCGGTGTTTCCATCGGCGTATCAGGGCCACGCCGCGACCGAGACTTGCCCCGGCCATTCGACCCTGCTCACCGGGGTTCATCCATCGCGCACCGGGATCATTGCGAATACTTGGTACGACCTCACGCAAACGCGGGCGGACAAGCGGGTCTATTGCGCCGAAGATGAGACCGATCCCGCCAGCACATCGCGCGATCCTGTGGTTTCCGCGCGCCACCTGAAAGTGCCGACGCTGGGTGAATATATGAAGGCGGCCTGGCCGCTATCGCGCAACGTTGCGGTTTCGGCGAAAGATCGCGCGGTGGTGATGATGGGCGGGCACAAGATTGACGAGGCCTATTGGTACAAGGCCGGGCAGTTTGTCACCTTCAAGGGCGGAACGTTGGCCCCGGCTGCGGTGGCCGAAAATGCCGTCATGGCTGCGTTGATCGCCAAGGGGGCAAAGCCCTTTACTCCACCGGCATGGTGCGGCCCGCGCGATGCAGCGATGGTCGTCGGCAAGGCGGGCGAGCTGGGCAAAGGGCGGTTCGCTTTGGCTGCGAAGGACAGCGACGGCTTTCGCATTTCGCCGCGCATGGATGCGGCCACACTCGATCTGGCGCTTAAGTTGGTGAGCCAGATGAAACTGGGCAAAGGCGAAGCACCTGACATCTTGTCGGTCAGCCTTTCTGCCACCGATTATATCGGCCACGCAGTTGGCACTGAGGGCATGGAAATGTGCGTGCAAATGGCCGAGCTTGATCGCGGGCTGGGTGCGTTTTTCGCTCGCCTCGACAAGGCGAAGATTGACTATGCCGTGATGCTATCAGCCGATCATGGCGGTCTTGATGTGCCTGAGCGGCTTGACGAGCAGGCGCTGCCGCGCGCCGCCCGGGTTGATCCAAAACTGATGCCCGGCGCACTCGGCGCGGAACTGGTGGAACAGCTCAAGCTAACTATCGATGGCCCGCTGATCTACAGCGATGGGCCGTTTGGCGACTATTACCTGTCAAAAAAGCTCACCCCTGAACAGCGCGGGTTGGCGCTCGATGCGCTGATCGCCCGGCTGCGCGCCTATCCGCAGGTCGCCGGGGCCTATGCGGCGGGTGAGCTTGCAGCAACGCCGGTGCCCACCGGCAACCCGCAGGACTGGAACCTGCGCGACCGTGCCCGAGCCAGCTTTGATCCATCGCGATCGGGCGATGTCGTGGTGCTGCTTGACCGGGCGATTGTGCCGATCCCCGGCGCGGTCAAGGGCTACACCGCGACGCACGGATCAGCGTGGGATTATGACCGGCGGGTGCCGCTGCTGTTTTGGCGCAAGGGCATGAGGGGTTTTGAACAGCCTGCGCCGGTTGAAACGGTGGATATTGCCCCGACGCTAGCCGCGATTCTGCACCTTACGGTTCCGGCAGGCAGCTTTGACGGGCGCTGTCTCGATCTTGATGGCGGGGCGGGGAATACGTGTCTTTGATTCGGCTGGGTTTGCGCGGGTGCTTCGACAAGCTCAGCATGAGCGGAGTTTCTGTGTGGGAATGGGAAATCGAAATCATATCCCAAAATCCGCTCGTGCTGAGCTTGTCGAAGCATCCGTGCGGCACTAGAACCTGAAGCCATGTCAAATCACCGTGATCTTGTAATAATCGGCGGCGGCCTTGTCGGGATGACGCTAGCGCTGGCAGCGGCCAAAGAGGGGCTGACGTGCCACGTTGTTGACCGTGCCTCGCCCGAGGAACTGACCGCCGAGGGTATGGATGGCCGCGCCTCCGCCATTTCCACCGCGAGCTGGAACCTGTTCACCAATGTCGGGCTGGCTGAACGGCTGGCCCCGCTCGGTTGCCCGATCGCAGCCATCGCGGTGACCGACGGAATGAAGCCCGGACGTATCGATTTCCGCCCCGGAGCTGATGAAGGCTCACTCGGGCGGATGTATGCCAACCGCGATATCCGACTGGCGCTGTTCGCGGCGGCGCGCGGCGAGGCGGCAATCGACTGGCACACCTCGGCCGAGCCAGTAGCGCGCAGGCGCGGCAATCACGGGGTTTCGGTGACGCTCAAGGATGGCCGAGAACTCACCGGCAATCTGATGGTCGCCGCTGAGGGCCGCCAATCACCTACGCGCGACGAGGCCGGGTTCTCGATGGCCAAATGGGACTACAAGCACCGCGCGCAAGTCACCGCGCTCTATCACGAAAAGCCGCACGACGGCGTTGCTTGGGAGGTGTTCTATCCCGCCGGGCCTTTGGCGCTGCTGCCCCTGCTCGATGATAATGGCCGCCACCGGTCGGCATTGGTATGGACCGTGGCAGAAAAGGACGCGGCGGGCTGGACCGGGCTGTCTGACCGCGCTTTCATCGCCGAGATTCAGGCGCGCGTCGGTGAAATTTTGGGGACTGTGGAGCTTGCTGCGCCGCGCATGGCCTATCCGCTCGCCTTCCAGCATTCACGCCACGTCACTGAACACCGCCTCGCGCTGGTCGGCGATGCCGCGCACGGGATGCACCCGATTGCCGGGCAGGGGCTCAATCTGGGGCTGCGCGATGTCGGCGCGCTGGTCGAGGTGTTGAGCGATGGGATGCGGCTGGGGCTTGAACCCGGCGATGCCCAATTGCTCGCGCGCTATGAACGCTGGCGCGCGGCGGATGTGACAATGGTGATGGCAGCGACCGATGCGCTGACCCGGCTGTTCGGTATTCCGGGGCGTTTGCCCTCGGCGATCCGGCGGCTTGGCATGGGCGCAGTGCAGCGGATTTCGCCGCTCAAACAGTTTTTTATGGAAGAGGCGCGGGGGATGTCAGGCGCATTGCCGAGGCTGTTGCAGGCTCAATAACCCTCACGCCTCGCGCTGGTAAAGCACCAAAGTCCGGCCATCCTCTTCCGCTTCGCGATCATATTCGGCAAAGCCCAGTGTTGCCGCCAGCTTTTCACTCGCGGTATTACCCGCCTC
>JAYVNC010000263.1:0-3593 GCA_043758655.1 Novosphingobium sp. | reverse complement strand
TGATTGCCGCATTGACCAGTTCACCGTTTGAGCGGGTATCCTGCGCCGCTGCAGCGTTGCGCGCGCCATTGCGGGCATTAGCGATCTGTTCAGCGACTTCAGGCTGGGTGAAGCCATAGGCCAGCGCCCGCCGGTATTCCGCCACCGCCGCCAGCAGCCCGGCCTGCCATTTTCCATCGACTGTCTCGATGGTGATATTACTCGCCTTGGCGGCGCGAAACACATTTGAAGTGCCAAACGCGGCGGCGCGAAACGGCGGCTTTTGCTGGCGGGTGAGGCGGAGCAAACGGCGGTTTATCACGCCATAACCGATGGCCTGCAAAAGGTCTTCGCGGCGATTTGCCAGTGTGTCAGGCTCATCGTTCCAGCGCGCATTGCGACTAACCACTATACGTTCGCTTAGCGCCGGATCGACATAGGTGGTGCTGCGACCTTTATCGCGCGCCTCAATCGGCCCGGCAGTTGGCTGTGGCTCGGGCGATGGACTGGCCGCCTGCCAATCTTCGAAATGCTTGCGAATTGCCGCTTCGACAGCCTGCGGTTCAAAATCTCCAATCACGATTATGGTCGCATGCGCGGGAACATATTCGCGCCTCCAGAAAGCCTTCAGTGCCGATGCACTCGCTGCCTCAACCGACTCAGCAGTTCCGATCGGCAGGCGGTCGGGAAACCGCGCGCTGGGGTATTCGAATTTCACCGAATCGACATAGTCACGCTGCCGCCAGCCATTCCGGTCGCGCATTTCTGAGAGCACCACGCCTTTTTCCCGCGCAACGGCCTCGGGTGAGAAGCTCAGTTCGCTCGCAGTTTCGCGCATGAGTGTTAGTGCGGTGTCGAGAAGCGCCGGGTCATTACGCGGCAGGTCGAGCTTATAGAGCGTTTCGGTGTGACTGGTGGAGGCGTTGGTATCGGCACCAAACGCGAGACCGCTGCGTTCGAGCTGTTTGACCATTTCGCCTTCGGCCACATGGGTGGATCCGTTAAAGGCCATGTGCTCGACAAAATGGGCGAAACCGCGTTCGTTCTCGCTCTCATCGAGCGATCCGGCGCTGATTTCCATGCGAACCAGCGCCGTGCCCTTGGGCAGATCATTGCGGCGAAGCGCAAAACGCATGCCATTCGACAGTTTGCCGAATTGGAACTGCGGATCAGCAGGCACATCGCTCCACGCCGTCGCCCATTCAGAGCGCTGTTGCGGCGGGGGCAGGGCACCTGCGTTACGCACTGATTGCTGCCCACAACCCGACAGCGCGGCCACGAGCAGAGTTAGCGGGATCAGAAAGCGGTTGGGCATGGAAGGCACCGTGCCGGATCGCGAAGCGGCGGGCAAGTTAGCCATCCACCGGCAACTATTTTCCGCGCAATTTCCTGTGCTTGGTCAGATCGAGGACCTCGCTTGGGCCGTTATCATCCTGCAGCAGGCCGAGTCGGCGCGCGACCTCTTGGTAGGCCTCTTCCTCACCGCCGAGATCACGGCGGAAGCGATCTTTATCGAGTTTTTCGCCAGTAATCATATCCCACAAGCGGCAACCGTCAGGACTGATTTCATCAGCGAGGATCACCCGGCTGTAATCGCCATCCCAGATGCGGCCAAATTCGAGCTTGAAATCGACCAGACGAATGCCGATTGCAGCGAACATTCCGCACATGAAATCATTTACCCGGATCGCCATCGAGGAGATGTCCTGCATCTCTTCATTGGTCGCCCAGCCGAAGCAGGCGATATGCTCTTCGGCGATCAGCGGATCTCCCAGTGCATCATCTTTGTAGTAATATTCGATCAACGTGTGGGGCAGGGGCTCACCCTCAGGAATGCCAAGCCGGGTGCTGATTGACCCAGCTGCAACATTACGCACCACAACCTCAATTGGAATAATTTCAACCTGCCGAATAAGTTGCTCACGCATATTCAGACGGCGGATGAAGTGAGTGGGGATGCCGATATGGGTAAGGCGAGTAAACACATATTCGCTGATGCGGTTGTTGATCACGCCCTTACCCTGGATAGTGCCGCGTTTCTGCGCGTTGAACGCGGTGGCATCGTCCTTGAAATACTGGATCAGCGTGCCGGGCTCAGGCCCTTCATAAAGGATCTTAGCCTTGCCTTCGTAAATCTGGCGGCGACGGGACATTGGTATTCCTCAAAACGGGAGGCGGGGCCTCTGAATGAATGCGCCCCGGCGCAGACGAAGTCATGGCCGGGGCTGGCCTTTCAATAGGCGCTGGGGGGGAATAATGCAATCACGCCTGCCGCTACGGCGTGATTGCAGCGGTTGGCGACCCGAACTAGGCTGTTGTCATGGCAGACAAGCAAACCAATAATCAAGGGGCATCGATTGCTGGCGCTCTCTTCAGGGGCGACACCATGCAGGTGCGACCGCTTGGCGGCGGTAGGCGAGCGTGGCTCGATGGCTATTACCAACTGATGCAGCTCAGCTGGCCGCGGCTTTCAGCGGGATTTGTTGTCTCGTTCTTGCTGTTCAATCTGTTGTTTGGGGGGCTCTACTGGCTTGACCCCAATGGACTTGCCGTTCCTAACAATCCTGACGGCATTGCACTGTTTTGGCGAGATTTTTTCTTCAGCGTCCACACTGTGGCGACGATTGGCTACGGCAATGTCTATCCGGCCTCAACCTATGCCAACGTCATCGTGGTGATCGAAATTACGCTGGGAATTCTGTTTTTCGCGCTGACAACCGGGATCGTTTTCGCCCGTTTTTCGCGGCCTACGGCGCGTATTCTTTTCAGCCAAGTGGCGACTGTGAGGCATATTGAGGGCCGGTCTATCCTGATGCTACGCGCGGCCAATCAGCGGCATAACTTGATCTACGCTGCCAGCGTCCGGCTCGCTGTGCTCGAGGATTCAGAGCTGGGCGGGGTTATGATGCGCCGATTTCTCGATCTCGCTCCGATGCGTGATAGCAATCCTGCCTTCGCGCTGACTTGGACCATCATGCACGAGATTGACGATACGAGTCCCCTCCATAGCTGGGTGCAAGCGGGATCAGCGCCACAAGACGCAGAGCTTGTGGTGATACTTTCAGGCTTTGACGGGAGCAGCGGCCAGACGATTTATGGCCGCTGGGCATACCAGGCTAACGAGATCATTTGGGATGCGCGGTTTGTCGATATCGTTGGGATTGATCCTGATGGCGTTCGCACGATTGATTACGCGCGGTTTCATGACGTGCTGGATGAAGGTAGCATTTGAAAACCGCTTGGCGTGTGGGGCGGTGTTATGATGAGCATTGAATAATAGGCGCTCGCTATGTTCGTGGTAGGTCGACTGCTATGGACGCAAATTCAATGCGTACGGGGCGGATGATGCTGAGCCGAAGGCGCGGGGCTGCTACTTTGCGAGGGGGAGCAAGGTTTTACAGGTTGCGCGCGGCAGGCTCAAACGGGGCTCTAAAACGTGATGCATTATAACTGCATCACTACACCGATTATCCTGAGCTTGTCGAAGGATTACCCTTTTCTTGGTGCCGCTTGCGTGCAGCCTCACGAAGAAAAGGGCGGTCCCCTTCCGCGAAGCTCAGGACTTGCTTCGACAAGCTCAGGATAATCGGGATAGAGATTCAGATATAATACCA
>JAYVNC010000262.1:0-3612 GCA_043758655.1 Novosphingobium sp. | reverse complement strand
CGGCGCAGGTCAACGAAACATCACACTTGGAATCGATCTGCGATGGCTCAGTAACCTACCGCGATATCCCGACAATTGTTGATAAGCGCAGCCGTTTGCTCAGTCTTTCGCGCAGCGGTGAAATTATCGTGATGGATAGTGAAGGACGTGAGCGCGCGATCCATAAGGTGCCTTATGGTACCCACCTGCTGCACACCAATGGTGCCAAGGTGAAGGAAGGTGAGCGGTTGGCTGAATGGGATCCGTTCACACTGCCGATCATCACCGAAACTTCGGGCATTGTGAAGTATCAGGACCTGATCGACGGGCGTACGATGGCAGAATTGGCTGACGAAGCGACTGGCATGACCAGCCGCATCGTTACCGAAAATCGCGCCACCAGCCGCTCGAAGGAAGACCTGCGGCCTCGGCTTACTCTGCTTGATGCAGATAGCGGCGAGGCAGCGCGTTACATGCTGGCTCCCGGCACGACGCTTTCGGTTGAGGATGGTCAGCAGGTTTCAGCAGGTGACGTTCTGGCGCGTGCCAGCCGCGAAGCCGCCAAGACCCGCGACATCACCGGCGGTCTGCCGCGCGTTGCCGAACTGTTTGAGGCGCGCAAGCCCAAGGACAATTCGATCATCGCCAAGATTGCTGGCCGCGTCGAATTCGTTCGCGATTACAAGGCCAAGCGCAAGATCGCGATTGTTCCGGAAGAGGGCGATTCGGTTGAATACCTGATCCCGAAATCACGCGTGATCGACGTGCAGGAAGGTGACTGGGTCAAAAAGGGCGACAACCTGATTTCAGGCTCACCCGATCCGCATGACATCTTGGAAGTTCTCGGGGTTGAGGCGCTCGCCGAATACCTCGTGGCGGAAATCCAGGAAGTTTACCGTCTGCAAGGCGTGAAGATCAACGATAAGCACATCGAAACGATCGTTCGTCAGATGTTGCAGAAGGTTGAGATTACCGATGGTGGCGACACCACCTTGCTGGCCGCCGAGCAGCTCGATTTTGAAGAAATGAACGAATATAACGCCAAGCTGTTGCCGGGCCAACGCCCGGCAGTGGGCAAGCCGATCCTTCTCGGGATCACCAAGGCCTCGCTGCAAACGCGTTCGTTCATCTCGGCAGCTTCGTTCCAGGAAACCACCCGCGTGCTCACGCAGGCAGCGGTTGAGGGGAAGAAGGATTCGCTGATCGGGCTTAAGGAAAACGTCATCGTTGGCCGTCTGATCCCAGCGGGTACCGGCGCAGGCATGAACCGCATCCGCGTTGCCGCCTCGAGCCGTGATGCTGCGCTCCGTGCGCAGTACCGCAAGCTGCAGGAAACGCTGATTGCACCAGAAAGCGCCGCTGAACAGCACGCTGCCGAACTCGCGCAGGGTCCAGAAGCTGCTATTGGCGACGATCCGCTGGCAGCAGTAGAGGGTGAAACCCACGGCACTGATGCCGATGCGGGTGATTACCTCATCCAGGACGCAGGCGCGGAATAAGCGCTGCCGCAATCGTTCTGAAGCAAGTCAATTGGCCCCGCTGGAGCGATCCGGCGGGGCTTTTTGTTCGCGGATGCTTGGCGGTCGCCCGAAGCACACTGGCGATTGAGTTCTTGATTTCGGCGATCGCGTAACGACCAGATTTTGCCTTTGTTTTCCTGGGCAGGCCCGAAGTCTGAGCGACTCGTTCAATGCCATTCCCGGGATTATTGGCTTGCCGTGATGGATTGCCCTTGCGCGCCACTGGCCCTAAACCGCCGCCATGGCCGACACACTCAAGATAACGCTTGCTCAGCTTAACCAGTCCGTCGGCGATCTTGCTGGCAATGCTGCGGCGATGATGGCGGCGCGGCGGCGGGCGGGCGCGCTGGGCGCTGACCTGATTGTGTTTCCTGAGCTTTCGCTGATCGGCTATCCGCCTGAGGATCTGGTGCTCAAGCCCGCGTTAATTGAGCGTGCCGCAGCTGAGCTCGATCAGCTTGCGCATGCTACCAAAGCGCCGGGTCCGGCAATGCTGGTCGGCTCGGTTTTCGTCGTCGATGGCGCGCTGCATAATGGGGTGGCACTGCTCGATTCTGGCAAAGTTTTGGCGATCCGGCTTAAGCACGAGCTGCCCAACTATGGCACGTTTGACGAGGTGCGGCTGTTCCAGCCCGGCCCGCTGCCTGAACCGATCGTGTTCAAAGGTGTGATGATTGGACTGCCGATCTGTGAAGATATCTGGCATCCTGATGTCTGCAAGCACCTCGCTGATTTCGGTGCCGAGCTGTTCATTTCGGTCAATGGCAGCCCTTATGAAATCGACAAGGATACCCTGCGCATCGACGGAGTGGCCAAGCGGCGCGCTGTGAGCACTGGCCTGCCGCTCGCCTATCTTAACCGCGTTGGCGGGCAGGATGAGCTGGTGTTCGATGGCGCGAGCTTTGTGGTCAACGGCGATGGCTCTCTTGCGGTGCAGATGAAAGATTGGGAAGAGCAGGAGGTCACCACCGCCTGGACCCGCACCGCCACCGGCTGGCGCTGTGACCGGGGTGAGATCGCGCCGCTCGCCGATCATCCTGAGGACATCTACTGCGCTATGGTGCTGGCGCTTCGTGACTATGTTGATCGCAATAAGTTTCCCGGCGTCGTGCTCGGGCTTTCGGGCGGGATTGATAGCGCGATCTGCGCGGCGATTGCTGCCGATGCGCTTGGGCCGGACCGGGTATGGGCGCTGATGCTGCCGAGCCGCTTCACCAGCCAGACCAGCCTTGACGATGCGACCGAGTGTGCGCGGCTAATCGGCTGCCGCTATGATACGATCCCGATCCAGCCCGCAGTCGCCGGGTTCGATATTATGCTCGAAGGCAGCTTTGCCGATGTGCCGGTCGATATCACCGAGGAGAACCTGCAATCGCGCATTCGCGGCGTAACGCTGATGGCGCTGAGCAACAAGTTCGGCCCAATGCTGCTGACCACCGGCAACAAAAGCGAAATGAGCGTCGGTTACGCGACGATTTATGGTGATATGGCGGGCGGCTATAATCCGCTCAAGGACGCCTACAAGATGACCGTGTTCGCCATCAGCAAGTGGCGAAACGAACATAAACCGCGCATCGGTCTGGGGCCAGAGGGCCGGGTGATGCCTGAGAACATTATCACAAAACCGCCAAGCGCAGAACTGCGGCCAGACCAAAAAGATTCAGATTCGCTGCCCGAATATCAGGTGCTCGATGGCATTCTGCTCGGGCTGGTCGAACATGAGAAAAGCGTCGATCAGCTGGTTGATGAGGGCTTTGACCGTGCGACGGTGATCCGCATTGAGCGGCTGCTGCATCTGGCCGAATACAAGCGGCGGCAGGCTCCTCCTGGCGTAAAGCTGGGATCGCGGAATTTCGGGCGGGATCGGCGGTATCCGATTACCCATGCGTTTCGCTCGGCCTGAATTTCCAGCTATGACCATCACCACCCGCTTCGCCCCATCCCCCACTGGGAACCTCCACGTCGGCAATGTCCGTACGGCGCTGCACAACTGGATGTTGGCGCGGAAAGCTGGCGGGCGGTTTCTGCTGCGGATCGATGATACCGATGCTGAGCGCAGCCGAGAGGACTATGTCACGGCGATCCGGGCTGATCTGGAATGGCTCGGCCTGAC
>JAYVNC010000261.1:0-3614 GCA_043758655.1 Novosphingobium sp. | reverse complement strand
CGCGCGAGCACGCGCGGCAGCGCTTCAAGCAATGTCACCTTGCAACTGAGTTTGGTCAGCACCGCCGCCGCCTCCAAGCCGATATAGCCGCCACCGATGACGACGATATCATTCACCCCGCCGTCGATCTCGCCCATCAGCTGGTCGCAGTCGGCGCGAGTGCGGACCGCGTGAACGCCCGCAAGGTTCGAACCCGGAATGGTCAACATACGTGGATCGCCGCCGGTCGCCCAAACCAGCTTGCCGTAAGACATTTCCGAACCGTCAGACAGTTTGAGCAGCTGCGCGCCCGCATCAACCGCCGTCACCTCGGTGCCGAGCATCAGATCGATGCCCTTCTCTCCCCAGAAATGCGGCGGGCGGATGTACAGCCGATCAAAGGTTTTCTCGCGAGCGAAATATTCCTTCGACAGCGGCGGGCGTTCATAGGGCGGCTCGCTCTCGCGCCCGATCATCGCCACGGTACCCTCAAAGCCCCCCTGACGCAGGGCAATGCAACACTGCGCCCCGCCATGCCCGGCCCCGACGATAACCACGTCCGCTGCGTTCATCACTCTCGCACTCCGTTGATGGCTGGGCGTTTCGCCAAAACGGCTCGCGCGTCAAGGGTGGAGAGGAGATTGGTTCGCGCAGAGGCGCGGAGGCGTAACGCTTGCGGCGACGCCGCTATGTCAATCAAGCGATGCGAAAAATACAAAGTTCAGTTGGCGAAAGAAGCCTGCGGCGCGCGCAACATCTCTGCGCCTTTGCGCCTCTGCGCGAACCAAATACCTTTTAACCCTTGACCGAAGTCTGCGCCTCACGCGCATCGCCTTCAGGCGCGGCGATGATGTCGCGGGTTATTGAACCCTTGGCGACCGTGTTGGTCCCCGGATCGCCAACCATCGAACGGATGCCGGGGGCTGAGCTGCCCGCGCGGCTGAGCGTGTTCTTTTCAACATCGCTGCGCGGTGCGGGTGCGCCGAACAGCGCATCTTCAGCCTGCTGCTGCGCGGTTTGTTCAGCCGGACGCGGCGCACCGGGCTGCGGAGGGGTTAGCGCGAAATCTGGCGGAACCACCAGTGGGGCCTGGCGCTGCACGGCGAATTCATCAGGCCGGGCGCGGCCCAGAATGCCGCTGCTGCCGCATGCCGAAAGCAGCACCGAGGCGGCTCCAAGGATTAGGATCGAAGCAGTCTTTTTCATGGAATCAAGTCTCCGGGGCATCGGGTGCCTGTTGGTCGGGGCGCTTTTCGCGCAGAAGCAGCGAGCGGGCAAGGATAATCACCACACCAATCGTGACTGCCGCATCGGCAAGGTTAAAGATCATGAAGGGCCGGAACTCTCCGAAGTGCAGATCGGCATAGTCGGTAACGAAGCCCTGCCGCACGCGGTCAATGATATTCCCCAGCGCCCCGCCGAGCACGAGCCCCAGTGCGATAATATCGCCGCGCAACTTCTCACGGCTCATCCAGTAGAGTACGCCGAGCGAAATTGCGCCCGTCAGCGCCACCAGCAGCCAGCGGCTCGCAGGCGTCTCGCCTGAGAGCAGCCCGAGCGAAACGCCGCGATTTTCCGCCCAAGTGAAGCGGAAGAACGGCAGCACCTCGACTTCAAGCCGGTTCGCGAGATCAAGCGGGCCTGTGACCCACCACTTCGCAAGCTGATCGGCGATAAGGATCAGCGCGGCGGTTATCAGGCCGGGGGTTGGGAGGCGATTCACGAAAGCCCCTCCTCTTTAGGGGAGGGGTTGGGGTGGGGGCTGTCCGTTATATGCAACGTTGCGTCCAGCGGACAGCCCCCACCCCCAGCCCCTCCCCTAAAGAGGAGGGGGGTAAGAGGAGGATCGCCAAGATGGAGCGCGGAAATCATACGGCAGCGTCGATGCCAGCGACAACGTGATCGCAGCGTGAACAAAGATCGCCGTCCTCGGTGACTTCCGGGAGGTGACGCCAGCAGCGGCCGCATTTGTGGTGGGTGGTGCTGCGGATCGACACCCCATCGTTCGTTTTGGGCTCCTGCTCAATCGCGCAGGCGCTCACGATACAAATCTCGCCGAAGTCGATTGAGTTCAGGAGCGCAACGGATTCGGCGTCTTCCACCCCCACTTTGATAGACGCTTGCAAGCTACTGCCCAACTGTTTGTTGCGCCGCATGGGTTCGATATGGCCCAGAACGAGGGCACGCATTTCACGGACGCGATCCCACCTCTCCACCAATTCGTCACCCCGGCGAAGGCCGGGGTCTAGGACCTCAGCAGATAACTCCGCTTCGCGTCGAATGTTTGTTTGGGCTGGGTCCCGGCCTTCGCCGGGATGACGGGCTAGAGAACCGGAATTATTGGGTAGGGTTGGCCACTCCAACAAATGCACCGACCCCGCATCCGCAAACCGCGTCCCCCAAACCTCCTCAGCGGTGAACACCAGAACCGGCGCGGCGTATCGCACCAGCGCGTGGAACATAACGTCCAAAACTGTGCGGTAGGCCATGCGCTTGGGATCATCCGCCGCATCACAATACAGCGAATCCTTGCGAATATCGAAGAAGAATGCAGACAAATCCTCGTTGCAGAAATCGGTCAGCGCACGGACGTAGCTGTTGAAATCGAAGGCATCTACCGCCTTTCGCAACTCACCGTCCAGCTTGGCCAGAAGCGAGAGCATATACCGCTCAAGCTCAGGCATCGCCGCGACATCAACCTTCTCGGCGTCCGAATAACCCTCCAGCGCGCCCAGCAAATAGCGGAAGGTATTGCGCAGCTTGCGGTATTGATCGGCCACGCCTTTGAGGATTTCATCGCCGATCCGGTGGTCCTCGGTATAGTCCACTGAAAGCGCCCACAGCCGGATAATATCCGCGCCGCTCACTTCCATCACCTTGATCGGATCGATGGTATTGCCGAGCGATTTGGACATTTTCATGCCCTTGGAATCCATCGTAAACCCGTGGGTCAGCACCGCTTTATAAGGCGCGCGGCCCCGCGTGGCGCAGCTTTCCAGCAGCGAGGACTGGAACCAGCCGCGATGCTGGTCGCTGCCTTCGAGGTAGAGGTCAGCCGGCCAAGTTAACGCAGGCCAGCGCCCGCTTTCGAGGGTGAAAACATGGGTGCAGCCCGAATCGAACCACACGTCGAGAATGTCGGTTACCCGCTCGAAATCCTCGCGCCTGTAGGCATCGCCCAGATATTCCTGCGCGCGGGCTTCGCTCCACGCATCGACTCCGTCAGCCTTGACCGCCGCGACGATTCGCGCGTTGACGGCGGGATCGTCAAGGTACTGGTTCGTGCCCTTTTTGACGAACAGCGTTATCGGCACGCCCCAGGCCCGCTGGCGTGAGAGCACCCAATCGGGCCGCCCTTCGACCATCGAACGGATGCGGTTCTCACCCTTTTCGGGCACCCAGCGGGTGGCTTGGATTGCGGAGAGGGCGGTTTGGCGCAGAGTAGAAAGCCCCTCCTCTTCAGGGGAGGGGTTGGGGTGGGGCCTATCCCCACTCGGCAACGTTTCGTCCAACGGAGAGGCCCCACCCCCAGCCCCTCCCCTGAAGAGGAGGGGGGCAAGAGGAGAATCCATCGGCACAAACCACTGCGGGGTGCAGCGATAGATGACCTTGGCTTTGCTACGCCACGAATGCGG
>JAYVNC010000260.1:0-11166 GCA_043758655.1 Novosphingobium sp. | reverse complement strand
TTGCCGTGAATCCCGGTGAACAGGTTGGTGTAAACGATGTCTGCCGCGCGGCCATCGACAATGCCCTGCTTATAGGCAGGTTCGGCATTGGCTTCCTTGGTGGCAATCCACGGGCTGCCAATATAGGCGAAATCCGCGCCGAGCGCCTGAGCCGCCAAAATTGAGCGTCCGCAAGCAATCGCACCCGACAGTGCGACGAGCCCGGTGAACCACTGCCGGATTTCCTGCATCAGCGCGAAGGGGGAGAGCAAGCCAGCGTGGCCGCCCGCGCCGGTGGCAACCGGGATAAGCCCGTCGGCACCCTTTTCGATGGCTTTGTGCGCGAACTTATCATCAATGACATCGTGCAGCGTTATCCCGCCCCATGCCTTGACCGCTGCATAAACATCTTCACGCGAGCCCAGCGAGGTGATGACCAGTGGCACCGCCCATTTTGCGCAAGCCTGCATATCTTGCTCAAGCCGGTTGTTGGTGCGGTGGACGATCTGATTGATCCCGAACGGCGCGGCCGGGCGATCAGGATTATCGCGGTTGTGCGCCGCCATTTCCTCGGTGATCTGGTGCAGCCATTCGTCAAGCTGGCTCGCTGGCCGCGCGTTGAGTGTGGGAAATGTGCCGACAATCCCGGCCTTGCACTGCGCGATAACCAGTTCGGGACCGGAGACGATAAACATAGGCGAGCCAATTACGGGCAGGCGAAGGCGATCAAAGGGGGCTGGAAGTGTCATAGCCTGCTGCGTTAGCGGGGCAGGCTATGACTTGTCGAGTGCCGCTTACAAATCGCCTTTGCTAAAGGTTACCCGATGGCGAACCGCTACCAGTGCAGGCTGAGGCCGAACTGCCGAACCGAGCCGCCTATCCCGCAACCGCGTTAGCTGCTCCCAGCACTGCTCGCACGCTCGCCGTGGCAACGTCTTCGTCGATGCCCACGCCCCAAACGATCGAACCGTCTGGTCCGGTGCATTCGACATAGGCCGCCGCGCGCGCATTTGTTCCCGCCCCCAAGGCGTGTTCGGAAAAGTCGCGCACTTCAAGCTGCACACCAAAGGTCTCAGCCAGCGTCGCACAAACGGATGAAATCAACCCATTGCCCCGGCCCGAAACCGACTGCTCTTTGCCATTGACGCCGATCTTGCCCGCGAACAGCCGCGTGCCATCGGGCGCTTTGGTTTCATCAAAATCAACCAGCTGAAAATGCTGCGCGCCTTCGAGCCGGTAGGTTTGGCGAAACACCTGCCAGATGTCTGCCGCGTGGAGTTCGCGCCCCAGTTCATCAGCAAGATCTTGCACATGGCGGCTGAAATGCGCTTGCATCCGCTTTGGCAGTTTAAGCCCCTGATCCTGCTCTATCACCCAGGCGAAACCCCCCTTGCCTGATTGCGAGTTGACCCGGATCACCGCCTCATAACTGCGCCCAAGGTCCGCAGGATCGATCGGAAGGTAGGGCACTGACCACATCTGATCGTTACGGCTGCCTTGCGCAGCAAACCCCTTTTTGATCGCATCCTGATGGCTGCCGGAAAATGCGGTAAACACCAGCTCGCCGCCATAGGGATGGCGTTCGGGAACCTTGAGCTGGTTGCAATATTCAACCGTTTGGATCACCTCATCGATGTCCGAAAAATCCAGCCCCGGATCGATGCCTTGCGTGTACAAATTGAGCGCCACAGTGACAAGACAGCAGTTGCCCGTGCGCTCACCATTGCCGAAGAGACAGCCTTCAACTCGGTCCGCGCCCGCCATCAGCCCCAGTTCCGCCGCCGCAACGCCAGTGCCGCGATCGTTGTGCGTGTGCAGGCTTATCACCGCACAATCGCGATTGGGCAGGTTGCGACAGAAATACTCGATCTGATCGGCGTAAATATTGGGCGTTGCCGCCTCAACCGTCGCGGGCAGATTGAGGATAATCGGCCGCTCGGGCGTGGGTGCCAGCACCTTCATTACCGCCTCGCAGCACGAGATCGAGAAATCGAGTTCGGCGGTCGAGAACGTCTCCGGTGAATATTCAAAGTGCCAGTCGGTTTGCGGGAAACGCGCCGCCTGATCGCGCAGGTGTTTAGCGCCAGTCTCGGCAATGGCGCGGATTTCGGCCTGATCCATGCCGAACACCACCTGCCGCCACAGCGGCGAAACGGCGTTGTAAACGTGAACAATTGCGGCATGAACCCCGGCCAAGCTTTCAAACGAAGTCTTGATCAGATCTTCACGCGACTGCGTGAGAACCTGAATCAACACATCTTCGGGCACGCGGCCATTATCGACCAGTCCGCGTATGAAATCGAACTCGATTGCACCCGCAGCGGGAAAGCCAACCTCAATTTCTTTGAGCCTCAGCTTGACCAGGAGATCAAAAAAGCGCGTCTTCTTTTCCGCCCCCATCGGATCGATAAGGCTTTGATTGCCATCGCGAAGATCGGTTGAAAGCCAGCGCGGAGCGTGAGTGATGGTGCGGCCTGGCCATTGTCGGTTCGGCAGATCAATCTGCGGGAAGGCACGGTACTTGACCGAAGGGTCTGTCAGCATGGTCATGGGAAATCTCGGAATGTTGGTTTGGCGGACAATGGGCGGTTAATCCCTTGAGCGCCACCTGCGCCGTTGATGTCGGCGCGCGGTTTCACGCCCAAGGGCGGATAAGTCGCAGGGTAAGGCCAAGTTTCCGGATCATGTATGAGGCTATGGGGAAGGGGTGAGGGCTTGTAAAGGGGGCAAACTGAGCATCGTCCCCGGCTTGACCGGGGACGACGCGAACAATCAATTCTTCGCCTTATCCACCAGCGCGTTCTTGCCGATCCACGGCATCATCGCGCGCAGCTTTGAGCCGACTTCTTCGATCTGGTGGCGCTGAGCGGCCTTGCGGCTGGCCTTCAGCTCAGGCTGTCCAGCGCGGTTATCGAGCACGAAATCCTTGACGAAGCGGCCCGACTGAATGTCTTCCAGAACGCGCTTCATTTCTTTTTTGGTTTCGGCGGT
This sequence comes from Novosphingobium sp., assembly GCA_043758655.1. Taxonomy (GTDB): domain Bacteria; phylum Pseudomonadota; class Alphaproteobacteria; order Sphingomonadales; family Sphingomonadaceae; genus Novosphingobium. The sequence goes on along the minus strand of JAYVNC010000260.1, from coordinate 8,196 downwards.
GATGATGCGCGGGCCGGTTTTGATGTCGCCGTATTCAGCGGTGTTGCTGATCGAATAGCGCATGTTGGCGATGCCGCCTTCATACATCAGATCGACGATCAGCTTGAGTTCGTGCAGGCATTCGAAATAGGCCATTTCGGGAGCATAACCAGCCTCGACCAGCGTTTCAAACCCGGCTTGAACCAGCGCAGTAGCGCCGCCGCAGAGCACGGCTTGTTCACCAAACAGATCGGTTTCGCATTCCTCGCGGAAGTTGGTTTCGATGATCCCACTGCGCCCGCCGCCAACGCCGCTGGCATAGGCAAGGCCGACGTCATGCGCGTTGCCGGTGGCATCCTGATGCACCGCGATGAGGCAAGGCACGCCGCCGCCGCGCTGATATTCTGAGCGCACGGTGTGGCCGGGGCCTTTGGGCGCGATCATGATCACATCGATGTCGGCGCGCGGTTCGATCAGGCCGAAATGGACGTTGAGGCCGTGGGCGAATGCCAGCGCCGCGCCGGGCTTTAGATTGGCGTGAAGATCATCGGCATAGATTGCCGCCTGGAGTTCATCGGGCGCGAGGATCATCAGAATGTCCGCCCATTTGGCGGCGTCCTTGTTGTTCATCACCTTGAAGCCAGCACCTTCGGCCTTCTTCGCCGTCGCCGAACCTTCGCGTAGCGCGATGGCAACTTCCTTGACGCCGGAATCGCGCAGGTTTTGCGCATGGGCATGGCCCTGGCTGCCATAGCCGAGCACGGCGATTTTCTTGCCGGTGATCAGGTTGATGTCGCAATCGGCGTCGTAGTAAACTTTCACGTGACTAATCCCTCAAAAATAGTGTGTAAAATTTAGGCGCTCTCGGCCCCTCGCGTCATCCCAACTACGCCGGTCCGGCCAACCTCAACCAGCCCCAGTTCGCGCATGATGGCGATGAAGCTGTCGATCTTGTCGGGCGTTCCGGTGAGTTCAAAAATGAAGCTGGCGGTGCTGGTATCGACCACCTTGGCGCGGAAAACTTCGGCCACCCGCAACGCCTCAACCCGGATGTCGCCCTTGCCGACAACCTTGACCAGCGCCAGCTCGCGCTCAACATAAGGGCCGATTTCGGTGAGGTCGATCACCTTATGAACCGGCACCAGCCGTTCAAGTTGTGCGCGAATCTGGTCGATCACCGCGGGCGGCCCGTGCGTGACAATGGTGATACGGCTGACTGAGTGGTTCTCGCTGATGTCTGCCACGGTTAGGCTGTCAATGTTATAGCCGCGCGCGGTGAACAGCCCGGCGATCTTGGCGAGAATTCCCGCCTCGTTATCGACCACTACGGTGAGGACGTGACGTTCCTCGGCTTGGTGTTTGATTTTCATCATAATTCTCCCCCCTCCTCTTCAGAGGAGGGGCCGGGGGTGGTGGAGACTATGTAATCGCTTGGGGCAAGGCACCGCCCCGCTGCGACTAGGCCGCTTGCGCAGCCAAGTCTCGCTGCCCCTCCTCTGAAGAGGAGGGGGAAAGTTGGCAACCTGTTGATCACACCAAAGCCTTTGCTTCATCATCCATAGTCCCGGCGACCTTATCGCCCCACAGGATCATGTCCGTATGCGCCGAGCCGCTCGGGATCATCGGGAAGCAATTGGCTTCCTGCGCCACGCAGCAATCGACAAACACCGGCCCGTTGTGGGCGATCATCGCGGCAATGCCAGCATCGAGTTCGTCCTCGGTTTCGATGCGGATGCCCTTCCAGCCATAGGCCTCAGCAAGTTTGACGAAATCTGGCAAGCTGTCCGAATAGCTTTCCGAATAGCGGCTTTCGTAAGTCAGCTCCTGCCACTGGCGGACCATACCCATCCACTGATTGTTGAGCACGAACACCTTGATCGGCGCGCGATATTGCGTGGCGGTGCCAAGTTCCTGAATGTTCATCTGGATTGAGGCGTCACCTGCAATATCAATCACCAGCTTTCCGGGATTGCCCAACTGCGCACCAATCGCGGCGGGCATGCCATAGCCCATCGTGCCGAGCCCACCCGATGTCAGCCACTTGTTCGGCCCTTGGAAATGAAAGTGCTGCGCCGCCCACATCTGGTGTTGGCCAACCTCGGTCGAAATGATCGGATCGAGGTGCTTGGTCAGCTCATAGAGCCGTTCGATGGCATATTGCGGGGCTATCTGGGGGGCATTGCGGGGGTATGACAGGCTCTTCTTGGCGCGCCAGCCATCGATCCGCGCTTTCCAGGCGGAAAGATCACGGGCCTTGCGGGTTCCCCAGGCATCGACGAGCTGCTGCAGAACCTGCGCGCAGTCACCGATGATCGGCAGATCAACAGAGACGATCTTGTTGATCGAACTGCGATCAATATCTATATGAATTTTCGTGGAATTCGGCGCAAACGAATCGAGCTTGCCGGTCACCCGGTCATCAAACCGCGCGCCAATAGCCACGATCAGATCCGCCTGATTCATCGCCCAATTGGCCTCATACGTGCCGTGCATCCCCAGCATGCCAAGCCAATCCGCATGGTCCGCCGGAAACGCCCCCAAACCCATCAAAGTCGAGGTAACAGGCGCGCCCGAAAGCCTTTGCAATTCGCGCAGCAGCTCGCTCGCCTGCGGGCCGGAATTGATAACACCGCCGCCGGTGTAGAACACGGGAGACTTGGCATTTGCCAGCAATTCTATGGCCTTGGCAATGTCCTTGTCCGTGCCTTTAAGCTGCGGTGCATAGCGATTGCGGCGCTGCGGCGGGCCGTCGGTATAGGGCGCGGAGGCGATCTGCACGTCTTTGGGAATGTCGATAACCACCGGGCCGGGGCGGCCTTGCGTGGCGATCTGGAAGGCTTCATCGACGATCGCCGCAAGCTCACTCGGATCGCGGACGAGGTAATTGTGCTTGGTACAATGCCGTGTGATTCCAATGGTATCGGCTTCTTGAAATGCGTCCGAACCGATGAGGCTCGAAGGCACTTGGCCAGTAATGACCACCAGTGGGATCGAATCCATGAAGGCATCGGCAATCCCGGTAACTGCATTGGTCGCGCCAGGGCCTGAGGTCACGAGAACCACGCCCGGCTTGCCGGTGGAGCGCGCGTAGCCTTCCGCCGCATGCGCCGCGCCGGCCTCGTGCCGCACCAGCACGTGCTGAATCCGCGCGTCTTTGAACAACGCATCATAGATCGGCAGAACTGCTCCGCCGGGATAGCCGAACACGTGCTCAACGCCTTGACGAACAAGGCTTTGGACAAGGATTTCGGCGCCGGGGCGCTCTTGGGATTCGGGCATAGTCTTCACTCGTTCAGGGCGTTGTTAAAAAGACTGACCCGGCACAGTTGGCCTGCGCCGGGTCGCCTCTCCAAAACGCTCAAAGTCACCCGGGGGCGATTGATGTGCGGCGCGGTAGGCGACAGTATATAACGTGTCAACAGTTAATCACGTAATAATGATACGAATATTAGGCCTTCATTAAAACTAATATCTTCTAGGCGCGGCCAATCGTCCGGCGGCTGATGCTTTAGCCAGGTCTGCTGGCGTTTGACGTAATTGCGCGTCGCTTGGCCTCCGCGCCGCTGAACCTCGGTAATATCCCATTCGCCGCGCAGGTATCCAGCGATTTCGGGCACACCGATGGCACGCATGACTGGCAATTCTGTTGATAATCCACGTGATAAAAGACCTCCAACTTCCTTAATTCCCCCAGATTTCAGCATTTGAGCGAAGCGCGCATCGCTGCGATCATAGAGTAACTGCCGAGGCGGGAGGAGGATCGCGGTGTGCAAGGTGACCTTGTCCGCAATTCCCCCCGATTTCGTTTCATGCCAGTGCGCCAATGGCTTGCCCGTCGACCGGACCACCTCAAGCGCTCGGGAAATCCGCGAGGAATCGGTGGCATCAAGGCGGGCAGCGCGTTCAGGATCCTCCAGCAACAGCACAGAATAGGCTTTCGCCACGGTCAGGGCGCGAACTTCTGTGCGGATTTCCGGGTTGATTTCCGGCACAGGCGCAATGCCATCAAGTAGCGTGCGGAAATACAATCCTGTGCCGCCCACCAAGATCGGCACCGCGCCATCGGCATGCACCGCCGCAACTTCGCGCGCCGCAACCGCCGCCCAATCGGCGGCTGAGCAAGCCTGAGCGCCGTCCCATGTCCCAAACAGCCGGTGTTCAACGCCTTGCATTTCGTCGTCACTCGGTCGGGCGCTCAACACCTTCAGATCGGCGTAAACTTGCGCGGAATCAGCATTGATCACCACCCCGCGCTTTCCCTGTTCCGCTAAACGCAAAGCCAGCCGCACCGCGAGATCGCTCTTGCCGCTCGCCGTCGGCCCTGCGATGAGCGCCAGCGGCGGCTTCTCCGCATTGTTTTCGGCGTTATTCAAGGATTCCCCAGTGCTCATTGCCCGGCTGATAGCAGATCACACCGCGCTGTCCGCAAGTCTTGATGCCGCGCGGGCAGAACTGTCGGCGCAGGACATGGCGGTGGAGCTCTCCGAAATAGCCGGCGGCGTAGTCCAACTTCAGACCGATCATGCAGATAACCGCCGCTGGGCAGAGTTCCGCAAGGTGCTCGAATCCCACTTCAACCCCTGCGATATGCTGATCGCCGATCACATTCCGCTGCTACCCGGCGTGTTTGTTTCCGACATGGATTCTACCATGATCGCCGCCGAATGTATCGATGAACTGGCTGATTACGCCGGGATTAAACCGCAGATCGCCGCGATTACGGAACGCGCGATGCAAGGCGAACTCGATTTCGCCAGCGCCTTGCGAGAACGAGTGGCGCTCCTCGCAGGACTGGATGAAAGCGCGATTGCCCAGTGCCTCGCCGAGCGCATTGCGCCGATGCCGGGCGCGCGCGTTCTTGTCGAAACGCTCAAGGCCAAAGGCTGCCGCACCGTGTTGGTCACTGGCGGATTTCACCAGTTCGCCGATCCGGTGGCCGAGCAATTGGGCTTTGAACATGTTGTCGGCAATCGGCTGGAGATTGTCGATGGCAAGCTGACCGGCGGGCTTATCGGCTGCATCGTTGACAGTGCGGTCAAGCGCGCGGTGCTGATCGAAGAATGTGAACGGGCAGGGGTGGGCAATGCCAATGGTCGATCCAGCCTCGCCACGGGAGACGGCGCGAACGACATCCCGATGCTTCAGGCCGCAAGTTATGGCATCGCCTTCCATGCCAAGCCCAAGACACGCGACGCTGCGCATGGTTGGATTGACCGGGGCGATCTGACTGCGGTATTGCAATTGCTTAACATTCCGCGCGCAGATTGGATCTGGGAATAGGGGAAGGGTCTACTATTGACATTAATGTCAGTTAATGTCATCTCGTCAATCATGAACATGCAGACAGCTCACAGCGAATTTGCCGCCGCCACATCAGCGCAGGCCAATATTCCGTTCATCATTCCCGGCCGTCCGCCGTTCCGCTATGACCTGCCAAAGGCTTGGCGTTATTTCCGCGCGCTGGTGAAGAACAAGGAAGACACCACGCTGGTGTTTCCTATTTTTGAAGCGCTACCGTGGAAGGGCATTGAGGCTGCGGCGCGCAAATTCTGCGAGAGCGATGCGGGTAAAGCGCTGTTTGAGGCTGAACCCTATCTACCAACTGTGCTCGATGACCACGCCGCGCTGCGCCTCATGCCCGAAGGATCGCTCGCCCACGCCTATTGTGATTTCATGGAGCGCGAAGGTCTTTCTGCGGGCGGGCTAGTGGAGGAATTTGAGCGGTTCATGGGGGATCGCCCGCGGTTTAATGATCGCTTCCAGTGGTACTTCAACCGCATGCGTGACAGCCACGATCTGATCCATATCCTCAGCGGGTATGGCCGCGATGCGCTGGGCGAACAGTGCGTTCTCACCTTCACCTATGGCCAGCAGCCAACACTGGCGAACCTGTTCATCGGCTATGTCGGGGTGTTTGACATCAAGAGCCAGGTGAAGAGCAGAGCCCCGGTTCTGCGCGCAGTGCGTGAAGGGCATCGTCTCGGCAAGGCCTGCCCGCGGCTGATCGAACTGCCGATTCTTGAACTGCTACCCCTGCCAATTGATGAAGTGCGGCGGCGGCTGAACATCACCCTTCCGGCGCGCTATGCCGAAGTCCACCGGGTGTGGCGGGACATAGGCGTTGATCCCTATGATATGCTGGGTGTCACGGATTGAATTGCAGGCCAAATCGTTCGGCTTGTGCGCGAAGATCATTATCGAGTGTCATAATTGAGCCGTCTCGCATCAATCGTGCTGAAACCAGCAGATTAGCATCGACGTAGCCAAGCCCTGTTCCGGCAAGTTTGCCCCATTGAATGAACGTTGCAACTTCGGTTGGCGAAGCCAGTGGTGCTTGGACATATTTGGAAAACGCCTCAACTGAAAACCCGCCGTTCTTCGGCAGGCCATTCAGCAACAGTTCGCCGAGGACGAAAGGGTGCATGACAACCTCTGCCTGACCGAGCACTTCATCGAGAGGGGTCGATTTGCCTTGTATGTGCGCCACCCAGATCGACGTATCGACCAGAATCACCCGGCCAAAGGCCTTCTACGGCGCACCGGCACTTTGCCGAAATCAGGCATTGATCCTTTAAGCCGTGCGAGCCGCAACTCTGCGCGTTTTTGGACAAATTCCTCAAGCGCCATATGCAATAGCGCCGAACGCCCGTTGACGCCGGAATATTCGCTGGCTGCGGCAAGCAGCTCTTCGTCAAGGTTAATCGTGGTGCGCATACATCATTTATAGCATCAATTGATGCGCTTTGCAATGCGCGGGTCAGCCTTTTGGCTTATCCTTGTGCGCTTTGAGCAAGCTGTCCAGTTCAGCGATGCGGACCCGCTCGGGCGTGCCGTTTGCCAAACCTTTCAGGCGGCAGGTTGCCCACAGCTGACGGCGTTCTGATTCGAGAGCCTTGAGGTAAAGGTCAGCCATTTAGCCCTCCATCCAGTCGCGGAAGAAGCTGTCACTGGCTTCGCGGAGCGCGGTGAGGGGGATGAACGAGTCGCTGTCCTCGATCCAGATACCTTCGCAATCTTCGATACTGGAACGAAAACCAGTGATGCCGACCCATGTTACTTGTATATCGGCTTCCAAAGCCAATCGTCCCAATTCGATGTCCTTAGGTACAGAAATCACATATCGGCCTTGATCCTCCCCGAAGAATTGAACGGCGTAGGGAAGGTCGCGAATTAGCGCAGAATCCGGGTCAACCATCGCTCCGATTCCACCCGCGAGCGCCATTTCGGCTATTGCCACGAGCAATCCCCCGTCGGAGACATCATGCACTGAATTTGCGATGTCTTCTGCAATTAGCCGCCGAACAAATTCAGCGTTACGTTTTTCAGCTTTGAGATCGACCTTTGGGGGTGGTCCGGCTTCAATTCCTTGTAGTTCGCGCAGCCAGAGTGACTGGCCGATGTGAGTCCCCAGCTGGCTTGAGCCAACTAACCAAATGTCTTGATCTCGCGCCTTAAATCCAATCGTCGCCATCTTCTCATGGTCTTGCATCAGACCTACGCCGCCAATCGCTGGCGTCGGCAAAATCGCGCTGCCACCGCCCGTCGCCTTGCTCTCATTATACAGGCTGACGTTCCCGCTCACGATGGGGAAGTCTAAGGCGCGGCAGGCATCAGCCATGCCCTCCAAACACCCAACAATCTGCGCCATAATCTCGGGCCGCTGGGGGTTTGCGAAATTCAGGCAGTTAGTAATCGCCAGCGGCTTCGCCCCCACCGCGCTGATGTTGCGATAACATTCGGCCACCGCCTGTTTGCCGCCTTCATAAGGATCGGCGTAGCAATAGCGCGGGGCGCAATCGGTGCTCATCGCCAGCGCCTTTTTGGTGCCGTGGATGCGCACAACTGCCGCGTCGCCGCCGCTTTTTTGTAGGGTATCCGCACCAACCTGGCTGTCATACTGTTCCCATATCCACCGGCGAGAAGCGAGATCGGGGCAGGCCATCAGCTTGAGCAGATCGGCACCAATGTCCGTGCTCTCGGGAATATCACCCAAGGGCGCAACATTGGCCCAAGCCTTGTATTCGTCGCGGCTCAGATAGGACCGGTCATAAAGCGGTGCGTCATCGGCCAATGGCCCGAGCGGAATATCGCAAACCACCTCGCCATCAAATTCGAGCACCATGTGGCCGGTATCAGTGACTTCGCCGATCACTGCGAAGTCCAGTTCCCACTTCTTGAAGATAGCCTCGGCCATCGGCTCCTTGCCGGGCTGAAGCA
>JAYVNC010000259.1:0-3630 GCA_043758655.1 Novosphingobium sp. | reverse complement strand
CCGGCTTGCAGCAGCTTGAGGCGGCTTGATTGCGGGTAATGGCGCGCGCCGAACAGATCGACACTATCGCTTATCATCACCTGTTCTTCGCTTGGCTCAAAATCCATCACTTACTCCTGCGGGTCGTCGGTTTCAGTTGGCCAATTGTGCGGACGAGTGAAACTATCGCGCGAATCAGGTCAAGTCTATTTCAACCGTGCTAAGTGTTTTTGGAGCTGTAGCTAGGCATAAGCTGCGGCCTCGAAATCGCGCTGGACACCCAAAAGTTCGGGGTCGGCAAATGGCAGCAACTGGGCCAGCAATACACCGCAAAGATCGCTTTCCCGGTCGAGCCAAAAAAATGTGCCTCCGGCGCCGACCCAGCTCGCACTGCCAGCTCGCCGCCGCTGCGGAATATCAAGTGCGTTGCGCACGCCGAGCAGGCTCCACTCGCCTTTTTGGCCGGGGATGGGATCATAGGGCAGGCACAATGCGGGCATCGCGGTGTCAATGCACCCCGCTGCCATCTTGCCCACTTGATTGTCCCACATTGATTCAACTGTCGCTGACGAAAGCACCCGGTGGCCGTCGAGCTCTCCGCCGCCGAGCAGCATGCGCAGCAAGCGGATATAGTCGGTGGCGGTTCCTGTGAGCCCGCCCCCACCCGAATGGAATTCCCAATCTTCGGGATGTCCCATAGGCGGCGGAAATGTCCCTAATCTGCCATCGTCCAGCCGCATGTGCGTGGCAGAGCATCGTTCGGGATTGCTCGTATGGTTGTCGAAGCCAGTATCGTTCATGGCCAGCGGGATGAATATTTTCTCTGCGAACAGCTGGTCAAGTTTGGTCTCGGTGCAGCGTTCTATTGCAAGACCCGCCCAATCGATGCCCACGCCATATACCCAACCTTCGCCCGGATCGAACAGGAGGGGGCCGTGTAGCGATGCCAAGGTGGTAGCCAGCGGCGGACCATTAGCACCACGCGCACGCATGAGTTTGGGGTTCATCAAATCGTAGCCCAGACCAGAGCGGTGAGTCAGCAATTGACGCAGTGTTATGATGCTCTCGGCCGGTCGCAACTCTGGCCGACCGCTGGCGTCAAAACCCTCCAGCACTTGCATATCGACCAGTTCGGGCAACAGCCCAGTAACGGGCGAATCAAGTGACAGCCGGTCCGTTTCGACCAATTGCATCGCTGCTATCGTGGTTACTAGCTTGGTCATTGAGGCCAGCCAAAACAAAGTGTCGCAGGTCATGGCGACCGAGGAACCAACCGTCCTTACGCCGCTAGTGGTGGAACTGATCGTGCCTTCGCAATTAGCGACCATGCCAACAAACCCGGCGGCTACACCGCTATCCACCGCGCTGGAAAGGATTTGGTCAATCCTTTGAGCTGTGTGTGTGGTTGCAATCGCGGACATATTCGCTCCAATCTGCTCGCCAATCTGCCGGTTGGCGTTGCCGTAGAGCACGGTCAGAAAATTCCTGATAGGCCCAATCGGCCCATCGATCCTGCCTTCGCTTAGCCAGTGGATTTGGCAGCTGGTTAGCGACTGTGGATAAAGCCGGACAGTGCAGTGATAGCTCGTAACATGGGCAAACGGCATATCGCCGCTGAGCAAAATTGCGTAGCGGAAACGGTATTCGCGGGCATTGCTTTCCAGCAGTTGCTCTTCGATCACCAAACCGCGCGATGATCGCACGGTGCGAATCGCGCCGATGCCAGTCCCTACAAGATCGGCGCTGTCAATCGTCGCTGCGAGGCGCTGCGGATGCGCGAAGTCGGACAGTATTTCCCAAATTGCCGGGGCTGGCCAAGGCATGTCCGCGTGCAGTTCGGCAAGCACAACCGTCGCGGCTTCAGTTTTGTCAGCAGCAGCCATTACCCAATCCTGTCAGCCGACAACCGGTGGCGGGCCGTCCAGAAACAAACGGACGCGATCAGCCCGGCGGTGGCTGCGCAGGCCATTGCAATGCGCAGCCCGCCGCCAATGCCGAGACGGGGGGCGAAGGCATCGCTAATTAGTCCCACGCATAAAGGTCCGAGGCCGAGCCCGATAATGTTGAACAGGAACATCAATAGAGCCGAAGCCGTTGCTCGCGATCGTACCGCGGCAAGACCGAGGGCAGCAGCATAGGCTGCGCCAGTCCACGCAGAATTAAGCGCAGATGCCGCAGCGATGAGCGCCATCGTCGCCCATAGGCTTGAAACGAACATTGCCGCGAACAGCAGCGGCGTGGCAATCGCCGTGCATAGCGCGGGCAGCAGCACATGAGCCGCGTTATTGCGCGCGCTCCAAGCATCGGCAATCCGCCCGCCGCTAAGCGCGCCAGCAATCCCGGCGACTCCGCCAAACAGCCCTAGCGAGAGGCCAAGAAAGCCTATCGGCCGTAGACCGAAGCTCGCAGCTGCCACCTGTAGTTCCGATGTGTGATTGCGCAGGAAGAACGAAGCGTAAAAAGAACCGAGACCATAAAAAACGAATGATGCCGCTGCTCCTCCTGCAGCGACAAGCATGAAGCTGCGATTTGAAACAAAGCCGCGCATGGTTGGCCAAAAGCCAAGCGTCGTTTCACTGTCGATATGATTGCCAATATCGGTCTTGCGGCGTGGCTCGGGCAGGGTGAACAAAGCGCAAAGTGCCAGTATCAGACCCGGCGGTCCAGCGACGAAGAAGACACTTCGCCAACCCCACTGTGCTGCTACAAATCCCCCCATCGCCATGCCCAATAACTGGCCAATGGGCGCGCCCATCGAATAAAGGGCCAGCGCACTCGCCCGCTTTGCCACCGGGACAATGTCGGTGATTAGCGAATGGGCTGGCGGCGTGCACCCGGCCTCACCGATGCCAACGCCGATGCGCGCCAAGGCGAACTGCGTAAAGCTTTGAGCGAGTCCGCACAGGGCCGTCATTATACTCCAGCTGATCACGGCAATCGCGATGATGCGCGGTCGGTCACCCCGCTCGGCCCACCGAGCGAAAGGGAAGCCGCACAGCGTATAAAGCACGGCGAACGACAAACCGGTGAGCGCACCCAATTGCCAATCGGAAAGCTGAAATTCCGCCTTTATCGGCTCGGCCACGATGTTGACGATCTGCCGATCAAGGAAATTGAAAATGTAGATTCCGGTCATCAGCGCAATCGAATAGCGATAGCTGGGCCGGGTGGCGGCAGGCGACCCTCCTTCAGGCGAAATTCTCTCGCGTGCCATGCCTCGTCCCGCTTTGATGGGGGGTTGTTGCCCCTCACTTGCCCACATTGTGCGGGTTATCACACAGCCTAGCTGGCTGCCACGCGATGTGCACCTCAGGCCATTCGCGGCGCGGTGGAATTGCATACGTGACATTGAGTGAAAGGCGCGCGCCCTGTCATCGGCTATTTGCGGCATTGCATATAGAATAGGCCCAGTTTCGCGGGTGCTGCGCTCCCGATGTTGGGGCAAATGGCGCTATCAGCTTTCCAATGGGCAACAGCAGTCTAGAGACGCAACAATGAACCTGGACTTCAACGATTCTGAACGCGCTTTCCGAGACGAGGTGCGAGCGTTCTTCGCTGAGGCAGTGTCACCAGCACACCGCAGCCGCCTCCAGGCCGGGCTGCGGCTTGATCCTGTGGAAATTGTAACCTGGCAAAAGCTACTTGCGGCGC
>JAYVNC010000258.1:0-3637 GCA_043758655.1 Novosphingobium sp. | reverse complement strand
CCCTTCGTGAGTCAGCCTCACCGCAGGCTGGTATTAGCCCATTCTTTGGTCGCGGTCAGTTGGCCGATGTGAATGTGCGCCATGGCATCAAGCGGCAGCGTAGATCGCCGGGCGATAGCGGGGTTCCGGGATGGGCATGTTGTTGGCGCGTGCGGTGGCGAGCCAACCCTCGATTGCCAGCCGCGCTTCGGCAATCGCTTCTTCGGGCGTATCGCCAAAAGCCGCGCAAGACTTTAGGTCCGGCACGTCCGCAACCCAGCAATCGTCGCGCTGGGACCAGAAGACATTGATGTGGTAGCGCAGTTCCATCACTTTTCGATCCGTAGCCCGAACTCCTCTACTATATCGAGAAACTGATCGATTTGATAGGGCTTTGCTTTGTTGCCCTTCGGTTGAATGCTGAGCGGGCGGCTCGCCAACCGGTGTTTGTAGATGTGGTGGCTGCCGTTGATGCGGTCCAACTCAAAGCCGAATGCCTTCAGAATGCGCTGAAAGTCTGCGAACTTCATCGCAGAACGATTTGCGAGGAGGTGGGTGTAGAGTTTTTCGATCTGGGTCATGGCCGCGTTCCAAAATTGCAGCTTTTCATTGATGCCAAAAGCGATTGGGCAGCAAGAGGAACAAACGTAAAAAAACCGAAATGTTCTCGTTGACTTTCGTCACCGTCCCCACCGCTTCTTACTCTCCCTCCCAAACCGTCCCTTCCTTGTCCCCGGCTTACCCTCACTACTGCGCCCCACCACCGGCGCGTGGCTATCGCCCGGCAAGCCAAGCTCATCCGCCTCCAGCTTCCTGATCTCATCGCGCAACCTGCCAGCCTCCTCAAACTCCAGATCAGCCGCAGCATTGCGCATTTTGCGTTCCAGTTCCTCGATGTAGGCGCGCAGGTTGTGGCCGACGAGATTGTTCGCACCCTCGGCGTCGATCTCGACCAGCACGCTATCGCGGTTCGATGTGGCGGCGACGATGTTGTGGATGTCGCGCTTGATGCTTTCGGGCGTGATGCCGTGTTCGATGTTGTACTGGTGCTGCTTTTCGCGCCGCCGGTCTGTTTCCGCCATCGCGCGTTCCATCGATCCGGTGATGCGGTCAGCGTAGAGGATCACCCGGCCATCGATATTGCGTGCGGCTCGCCCAATCGTTTGGATCAGACTGGTTTCGCTGCGGAGGAAGCCCTCCTTGTCGGCATCCAGAATACACACCAATCCGCACTCTGGAATATCAAGCCCCTCGCGCAACAGGTTGATGCCGACCAGCACGTCATAAACCCCCAGCCGCAGGTCGCGGATCAGTTCGATGCGTTCGAGCGTTTCGACATCGCTGTGCATGTAACGCACGCGAAGGCCCGCTTCGTGCATGAATTCGGTCAGGTCTTCGGCCATACGCTTGGTCAGCGTGGTGACGAGCGTTCGGTATCCCGCCGCTGCAACCGTGCGGCACTGTTCGATGCAATCCTGCACCTGATCTTCGACCGGGCGGATTTCCACCGGAGGGTCGATCAGCCCGGTGGGGCGAATCACCTGTTCGGCGAAGACACCGCCCGATTGCTCCATCTCCCAGTGGCCAGGGGTGGCCGAAACCGCTACCGTCTGCGGCCGCATCGCGTCCCATTCGTTGAAGCGCAGCGGGCGGTTATCGATGCAGCTCGGCAAGCGAAAGCCGTATTCGGCGAGCGTAATCTTGCGGCGGTGATCGCCTTTTGACATCGCGCCGATCTGCGGCACGGTCTGGTGGCTTTCATCGACGAACAGCAGCGCGTTTTCGGGCAAATATTCGAACAGCGTCGGCGGCGGCTCGCCCGGCATGCGTCCAGTGAGGAAGCGGCTGTAGTTCTCGATTCCCGCGCAGCTTCCGGTGGCGGCGATCATTTCAAGATCGAAATTTGTCCGCTGTTCCAGCCGCTGCGCCTCGAGCAATTTGCCCTCAGCGTTGAGCTCAAGCAGCCGGTCCGCCAGCTCAAACCGGATTGCATCGGCGGCCTGCTTCATCGTCGGGCCGGGGGTGACGTAGTGCGAATTGGCGTAAACCCGCACCTTATCAAGGCTCGCGCCCTTCTTGCCAGTGAGCGGATCGAATTCGGCGATCTCCTCAATCTCATCGCCGAAAAAGCTGATGCGCCAAGCCATGTCTTCGTAGTGCGAGGGGTAAATTTCCAAATTGTCGCCACGCACCCGGAACATGCCGCGCGCGAAGGCGGCATCGTTGCGCTTGTACTGCATGGCCACGAGCTTGCGGATGATCTCACGCTGGTCTTCAGCGCCGCCTTTTTTGAGGTCGAAGATCATCGCAGAGTATGTCTCGACCGAGCCGATGCCGTAAATGCAGCTCACCGAGGCGACGATGATAACGTCATCGCGCTCTAGCAACGAGCGGGTGGCCGAATGGCGCATCCGGTCAATCGCCTCGTTAACGCTCGATTCCTTTTCGATGTAGGTATCGCTGCGCGGGACATAGGCTTCAGGCTGGTAGTAATCGTAATAGGAAACGAAATATTCAACCGCGTTATCGGGGAAGAAGCTCTTGAATTCGCCGTATAGCTGCGCGGCGAGGATCTTGTTCGGAGCAAGGATCAATGCGGGCCGCTGAAGCGCCTCAATCACCTTGGCAATGGTGAAGGTTTTGCCCGAGCCGGTAACCCCGAGCAGCACCTGCGTTTGATCGTCAGCGGTAAGTCCCGCAACCAGATCGGCGATGGCGGTCGGCTGATCGCCCGCGGGTTGGAATACAGATGAAATGCGGAACGCCTTGCCGCCATCGCTTTTTTCCGGGCGCGCGGGTTTGTGCGGCACGAAATTTTCAGAAGTATCTGGCTCAGCCAGCCCCCGACGAATGATGATTTCCGACATTTGGGACATATGGCGAACATGGTCGCGGGAATCAATGCACCGTAAACCGTCATATGCTCCGTTACTGGACCGGCAGACTATTCCAAATTGGCGCAGTCTTGGTCAAATGAATGTGGATTTGATATCAGAGGCATACTAGACGCTGAGCATGGTTTCCGGCCGATTTGGGGGTTTTAATGCGTTACGCGCTTCTGTTTGTTGCACTTCTGCTCTTCCCCGGGCTCGCCCATGCCGAATGGCTTGAGTCTTCGAGTGACCATTTCGTTGTCTATGGCCGCTCGGACGAAAAGAACCTGCGGCGTTTTTCCGAACAGCTCGAACGCTATCAGGCGGCCATGGCTTTCGTCACTGCGTTCAAAACCCCAAAGCCCAGTCCTTCGAACCGGGTTACGGTATTTCTGGTCGACAGCGAAGACACCGTTCAGCAGCTGATGGGCAAAGGTAGCAAGTTTGTCGGCGGGTTTTATATCCCGAGTGCGGGCGGCTCGATAGCAATCATTCCCCGCGTTTCCAGCGCAGGTAACGGACAACAAATCGATGGATCAATGATCACGCTGCTGCACGAATATGCCCACCATTTTTTGATATCGAGCAGCGGATTTGCAAGTCCGCGCTGGCTTTCTGAAGGGGCGGCCGAATTTTTCTCCTCAGCCAAGTTTGGGGCTGATGGCGGCGTGGGTATCGGACTTCCGGCGAACCACCGGGGGGCCGAGCTTAATTTTTCTACCGACGTGAAGGCGCGCGAACTGCTTGATCCGGCGGAGTATGACAAGCATTTCGGCAAAAGCACG
>JAYVNC010000257.1:0-11211 GCA_043758655.1 Novosphingobium sp. | reverse complement strand
ATCGAAGCACCCGCGCAACCCTAGCCCAACATGCCGCTAACCCTCGCCACAACCACCCCCGGTGAGCCGGAGATCTTCGCCTCGATTCAGGGCGAAGGGCCGAGCGCAGGCCGCGCCACGGCCTTTGTGCGGCTCTCGCGCTGCAACCTCGCCTGCGTATGGTGCGACACCGCCTACACATGGAAGTTCAGCGGCGAAGGGAGCTTTGACCGCGCGGCCAATCAGATCACTCTGCCCGAAGCAGATGTCGCCGCGCGGATCGCCGCGCTGGGGCGGTCACGCCTTGTGGTCACCGGCGGTGAGCCTTTGCTTCAGGCTCCTGCCCTCGCCCGAATGCTGGCGGATTTAACCGGCTTCACCGTCGAGATCGAAACCAACGGCACGGTCGCTCCTCCGCCCTTGCTGAACAACTTCATCCACCAGTACAACGTCAGCCCCAAGCTCGCGCACAGCGGCAATCCGGAGGAACTGGCGCTGCGGCCCGATGCCCTCGCCGCATTCGCCGCAGACTCGCGCGCGTGGTTCAAGTTCGTGATCGCCAGCCCGGGCGATGTCGATGAAGTGCTGGCCCTCGCCCAAATCTATTCCATCCCCCTAGCCCGGATATTCCTCATGCCCGAGGGCCGCGATTCTGCCACCCTTCGCGCCCGAGCAAATTGGCTCGCCGAAATTTGCGCGGCAAACGGCCTAAATTTCTCCGACCGCTTGCATATCCACCTGTTCGGCGACACGAGAGGGACATGATTGACGAGCCTCACCTCGAAGTTTCCGCGACCAGTGAACCGGTGGCTGAACAGGTGCCGGTGCATGGCGATCTCACCCAAGGTCCGATCTTCAAAACGCTGATCGCGTTCGCAATTCCAATGCTGATCGGCAATATGATCCAGACGCTCAATGGGTCGATCAACGCGATCTGGGTGGGGCGGCTGCTCGGCGAAAATGCGCTGGCGGCGACGACCAATGCCAATGGCGTGATGTTCTTAATGTTCGCGCTGGTGTTCGGCTTCGGCTCGGCGACCACGGTGCGGGTTGGCCAGCATTTTGGCGCACGCAATGTTGAAGCGGCGCGGCGCACGTTCGGGTCTGGGCTTGGTTTTTGCGTGCTGATGTCAGCGGTGATTGCGCTGCTCGGCTGGATATTCTCGCCGCATCTGCTGCGCTTGTTGGCAACGCCGCCGGGCAGCTTTGACCTTGCCATCACCTATTTGCGGGTGATCTTCATCTCGGTGCCGTTTGGCACGGCGAACATGATGCTCGGCATGGGACTGCGCGGCGCGGGCGATTCCAAAGCGCCGATGTATGCAATGATTTTGACCGTGGCGCTCGACATCGTGCTCAACCCGTTGCTCATTATAGGGCTGGGTCCGGTACCATCGCTCGGGATTGCCGGATCGGCCATCGCGAGCTTCGTCGCGGGGCTTGGCGGCGTGGTTTATCTGGTGGTGATGCTCTATCGCAAAGACCTGCCGCTGCGGCTGCGCGGGGGCGAGTTCAGCTATCTGATGCCGCGCGGGGACGAGCTCAAATATGTGCTCACCAAAGGCGTTCCGATGGGCACGCAGATACTGCTGGTTTCATCGGCGCAGATGGTCATCATCGGGTTGGTCAACCGCGAGGGTGTCGATTCGACCGCTGCCTATGGCGCATCGATGCAGCTGTGGAATTATCTGCAGATGCCAGCTTTCGCGATCTCGATGGGGGTGAGCGCGATGGTCGCGCAGTCCATCGGCGCGGGCAAACATGACCGGGTGACCAAGGTGACCTATGCCGGACTGATCGCCAATCTGACGATGACCGGGGTGCTTTCGGTAGTGCTGGTAACTTTTTCGCATCCGCTGCTGGCGCTGTTCCTTGGCAGCACCAGCCCGGCCCTGCCGATTGCCCAGCATATGCAATATATCGTGACCTGGAGCTTTCTGGTGATGGGCGCGTCGATGATTTTGGGCGGCACGATGCGCGCCTATGGGGTGGTAGTCTGGCCGTTGATCGCGATGTTTATCTCATTTTATCCGATCCGGCTGGGATTCTATTTCCTCACCTATCCGCGCCTGGGGACAGAGGCGCTGTGGTGGGCTTTCCCGGTCGCCTCGCTAGCGTCGATCGTAATGACGGCGCTGATATACACGCGCGGATCGTGGCGCGATAAACGGCACTTGGCCTATCAGGGGACCAACTGAGTTACCGTCCCTGCGCGCGCCAGCGCATCACGGTGCGCTGGACAGAGGTTTCCTCGCCGCCCGATTGACGCCACAGTTCGGTGAAGCTCGGATCGGCGGAAGCCGGGCGCTTCATTTCTTCAAGCTCATCAAAGGTGACGCGCATCGGGATGGAAACGCCTTCGCCCGAGATGATACATTCGCGGTTGCGCAAGGCGGGAATCGAATCGAGAAAGCCGCGCGAACCTTCGGGCATGGCGGCCCGTACGAACGCCTGATCGCGATCATTGTTGAGCCGCATGGCGATGATCGTGCCGCACTGCGAAAGCACGCCTTCGGCCAGATCGGACGGTCGCTGGGTAATCAGCCCCATCGAAACGCCGTATTTGCGGCCTTCCTTGGCGATGCGTGAGAGGATGCGGCCAACCGATGATCCATCGGCGTTCTTTTCATTCGGCACGTATCGGTGGGCTTCTTCGCAAACCAGCAGGATCGGCCGCATCTTTTCATCGCGGCCCCAGATCGCATAGTCGAACACCAGCCGCGCGAGCACCGCCACCACGGTTGAGGTGATTTCCGAAGGCACGCCTGACACATCGATGATCGAGATCGGCTTGCTATCGGCCGGCATGCGGAAAATGCGGCTGATGAAATCCGCCATGGTGTCGGTCACCAGCATGCCCGAAAACATGAACTGATAGCGCGGATCATTGCGCAGTTCGTCGATCTTGTTCTTCAGCCGGATATAGGGCGCCGATGTTGTCGATTTGTCGAGCTTTCCAGCCTCAACCTGCAAAACATTGGTCAGGTCTGACAGCACGTATGGGATCGGCGAATCAACTGTGATCCGCCCCATAGCATCGGCAAGCCGGTTCTTGCTGCGCGCCTGCAACAGGCAGCGGGCTAGGATGTCTGCATCTTCCTGCCGCTGTTCACCCATTGATGTCAGCATCGCTTCGCAATGCTCTTCAAAGTTCATCAGCCAATAGGGCATGGCGAGGTTCGACACATCGAACACCTTGCCTGTGGTACGAAACGCGGTGGCATATTCGCCGTGCGGATCGATCATCACGATGTGGCCTTCGGGCGCAGTCTCACAGATGCGGTGGAGCAACAGCGCGGCGCTGGTCGATTTGCCGGTGCCGGTCGAACCCAGCAGCGCGAAGTGCTTTCCCAGGAACGAGTCTACATAAAGCCCTGCGCGGATGTCTTTGGTTGGATAGACGGTGCCGATCTGAACCGAAGAGCGCCCGTCCGAGGCATAGATCTGACGCATATCGTTGGTCGTCGCGGGGTAGACCAGCGCCCCGGGAATGGGATATTGGGTAACGCCGCGGCGGAAACCGTGGATGCGGCCTGTTAGCCGCTCCTCATCACCCTCACCGAGGAAATCGATCTGGGCATGGATGCCGCCGGGGACATTGGGATCATGCCGCTGGGTGCGAACCGAGGCGAGCAGCCAGCCGCGGTTGACGCGAATTTTGATCTGACTGCCAACCTGGCCTGACAGAGCAATCGAGGGGTCAGCATCGGATGCGCATTCAACAAGGCGCTGTAAATCAAGTGCAATTGCCGAAGTGGAACCTGCTATTTCCTGAACTACGCCGATGGGTTCGAGCGCGTTGTCAAAGGCAGGGACATGGCTAGCGGGTGCAAGGTCACTAGGCGTAGCGGGCCTAGCTGGATCGAAACCATTGGGATGCATTTCAGACATATTCAGCGATCTCACCTGCGACAGTACCCCGGTGATCTAGGGTTAACGGGTTAAGATAGGCCTAAAATCGGCTGAATAAGCGCCCCGCGCCCAATCCCATCCCCACCGCTACGGCGACAACCAGACACCCATAGATCAGCCCGAACTTCCGCGCGAAATCGGCGATGATACGCTCAAACCCGCGCTTGGTGACTTCGACATGCGCCAAAGCGGAGGCAACGACGTGGCCGTTGCGCACCGCGAGAGTCTCGGCGGTATAGGTTCCGGTGGGCACGCTCGACGGCAAGGCGATGCGCGCCTGATAGAGCACCTGCTCGTTCACCGAAACACCGTGGTCGTCTTGCTGATAGAGCTCATCCTTGCGCATGATCGTCACCAATCCGGCAGAAAACCGGTCTTGCTTCGCCTGATCGATCGCCCCGATGGGCGAAAGCTGAATGAACGGCAGCCCCATCTCATAAATCGCTGCCGTCCGGTCATCGACGATGTCCTTGATCGGTCGGCTTGAGGCGACGGCGTAGTAGCCGGGTGCCGAGCGAAACTCGCTGCTCGCGCCGTTGATCCAGAATCCGGCAATACGCTGCTTTTCGCGCACCCGGATTGATCGGGCCGGGCCTTTGAGCACCACGACAATATCGTAATCGCGCCCCGCCCTGATCCCTTGCGGATCGAGGATTGCGCCGTACAGAATGAGTTCGGTTCCGACAAAGCCCTGCCGCACTTCCACATCATGCTGGCTGACTTCGGGCACCAGAATGGGATCATTCGCCGCGCCAAGCATCAAAAAACAGAGCAGGGCGAACAGGATTCTCATAGCGGCGTGACGGTGAACAGCGCCTCAGGCCGGTAGGTAAGCCCCAGCCCCATGCGGATGGCGATAATCAGCACCAGCGCCGCGAGCACCATGCGCAGGCGCTCGGCGGGCACCTGCATCGCCAGCCGCACGCCCAGCTGCGCGCCGGTGACCGATCCCAACAGCAGCAGGCTGGCGAGCACGATATCGACCGCATGAGTGGTGATCGAGTGCATCAGCGTTGTGGCAATGGTCGTGAACAAGATCTGGAACAGCGAAGTGCCGACCACGACATTGCCGCTCATCCCCAAGATATAGAGCATCGCCGGGACCAGCACGAAGCCGCCGCCGATGCCCATCAGCATTGTCAGAATTCCGGTGAAAATCCCCAATATCAATGGTGCCAGCGGCGAGATGTAGAGTCCCGAGCGATAGAACCGCCAGCGCAGCGGCAGGCTCGCCACCAGCGGATGGTGGCGGCGTTTGCGCGCGGGCAATGCCTGCCCGCTGCGTTTTGCCTGAATTTCGCGCCAGGCATCGCGCGCCATGAAGCTGCCAATCCCGCCGAGCATCACCACGTAGAGAATATTGATCAGCGTATCGATCTGGCCGAGCGCGGTGAACAGTTTGAACAGAAACGCCCCGATCAGCGTGCCGAGGATACCGCCCGCGACCATTACCGAGCCCATCTGGTAATCGACCCCGCCGCGTTTCGAGTGCGTAAACACGCCCGATACGCTGGCACCGGTTACCTGGCTGGCAGAAGAGGCTGCGGCAACGGTTGGCGGCACGCCGTAAAAGATCAGCAGCGGCGTTGTCAGGAACCCGCCGCCAACACCGAACATGCCCGAAAGCAGGCCCGTCAGCAGCCCCAGCCCGACGATAACGAGCACATTGACCGCAAGGTTGGCGATGGGAAGATAAACGTGCATGGGCTGCTGCCCAGCCTAACGCAGCCCACCGGCGCTGTTAAGGGCGAAAGCGCTAGAAACCTGCGGACAAGGTGAGCGCCGGGCCTGATGCGGGAGCAGCCTTTCCCGCCACGCGGAATCGCCAGTCTGCGCTGAGCCGGGCAGATGTCGTGTTCTCCAGACGGAATGACAGGCTGGCGCTCGGGCCAACATCGAGCCGCGATGCGCCCTTCTGCGCGCCGCCCCAAGCCGCGCCGCCTGCGCGCATTTCTGCATTGCCGATTGAGAATAGCTTACGGTCAATGCGCGCTTGCCCATCGATGAAGGCACTGGCGCTGTATCCACCGACATAGCCCGCCTGAATATAGGTTTCAGCTTTGAGGCCGAGCGGCAGTTTCACCGGCGGCACCTCGGTAACAACCATCGCGGCGGGGCGCAGATGGCTTCCGGCGGCGCTGCGCGAAACCCGCGCTTCGGCCAGCGCGACTAACGGGAGTGCGGCAATTGGGCGAGCGGAAAATCCGAAGGCGGCTTCCTGTTCGTGGCCTCCGTTCAGTGCTGAGGTGGCGCGCAAATAGAGCGATGGTTTGAGCGGACTGGTCCGGTCAATCCGGTAGCGCAGCACCGCGCCGACCTGACTTGCACCGTAGCTCCGGCCCAGCCCCGCAAGGCTGGCTGGGCCGGAATTGCGGCGGAGCAACAGCCAGCCGTCGGCTGACCAGCGATTGGCCGCCAATGTCTGAGCAGCCTCAGCTCGGGCACGCGGGATCAAAGCCAGTGGCAGCTGAATTTGGCCCAAGGCCGCGAGATACATTAACTGATGCCCGCCAGCGATCCGCGCGCTAGAAGGCTGCGGCGCAGCAGGAGTCTGATCGCTGGGCAAGCTGATATTGGGTATCGGCGCTATAATCGCCGCTGCTGGTGGCGTCAGCATAGTTGGCAGCGGCTCTGCTGGCGCGATCATTGGTGAGGCCCAAGTCGGGTAAGCAGCTGGCACCGAGAGAGACGCTGCCGTCGCTGCACCTGCGCGGGTCACAGGCGGCTTGACGGCGATCTTGGCAGCGTCAGCCGCTTGAGATTGCCTGATTTCGGCCGGATGAACCACCGGTACAGGGGTTACCAAGGACCAAGCTGCAACCCGCGCCACGGTCCAAAGCGTCATCACCCCGGCAAGGGCGATCAGCGGCTGCCCACGCTGGCGTGATACGCGGCTCATGCCGCCTCGCCGCTGGCCAGCAACCGCGCCGGGTGCGCCTTGTGTTCGGTCTTGTCCCAGACCGGCGCGTGGCCGAAAAAGCTGCGCAGATAGGCGGCGAAAGCCCGGCGGCCAGACATGATCGCAATAACATTGGCGACCGGAATGCGCAGCACCGCGCGCAGGCCCTCCGCCGCGCCATATTCGCGCGCGGTGAACATAAACCGCATGCAAGCGCGCCACACCAGCCCGCACAAGCAAATGACGATCATCAGTTTAAGCAGCGGCGATTCTGTTGGCATTGCCGTTTGCCCGGTGCGGTCCGCAATGTGCAGCATCGGCGTGAGAACAATGAGGAAATAGGCGACCGCCAGAACCATCGCCACCAACGGCCCGCGCCGATCACGCATCGCCATCCATATGTCGACCGGGCGGCCCCACCAGCCCATCCGTTCCCACCCCTGAAAGGCGATACCGTGAATCCAGCGGGTTTTCTGCCGCACCGCTTCGGGCAGAGTGCTGGGGAAATAGCTGCGGGTGGCGATCAGCGAACCGTCATGATCGCGCAGGCGAATGAAACGGCTAAGCTTGCCGCTGCGCGCGACCATCAGTCCGAGTTCGTAATCTTCGGTGAGGCACTCGGCTTCGAACGGCCCATCGACGCCATCGTGCATATTGCGCCGCGCCATGTCACCCAAAACCCCGCGCGAAAAAGCGCAGCCGACGCCCGCCGCCGGCAGCGCCGCACCCAGCGCATCACGCACCACCATCGCCTTGGCATGGCTTTCGGTGAATTCGTCAACATAGTGCCCGGCAATCCAGCGCGAGTTCGCCTGCGGTTCAGGGCGCACTGGGATCTGGACAAAGTCAGCATCGGCGATCGCGGTATCCATCAAGGCCAAAGCCGCTGGGTGCACCATATCTTCGGCATCGTGGAGCACGATCATCCGCACGGCCACGCCGGTGCGATGCTCATCATCGCGCAGCGCGCGATAAAGCCGGTTGAGGCAATCGGCCTTGGTCGTCGGGCCCGAAGTCTCATGGATAACAATCCGCACCCGTGGATCACTGCCCGCCGCCGCCATCGCCGCGACCAGCGTCGCACAATCGTTGACATAACAGCCGATATAAAGCCGCAAATCCTGCTGCGGCCAAACCTTCAGCGCATGGGCAATCGTCACGCCGATCACAGCGACTTCCTGCCACGCGGGGATCAGCACGGCAGCTATTCCCTGCAAGGGCCGCGCCGAAATATCGATGGGCAATTTGTGGGTGCGGTGGCGGCGAAAAACGCGCATCCAGCCATAGACGAGGTCAACCGCCATTTCATCCGCAATGCCGATAACGAACCAGAACGCGGCAAACAAAGTAAGCTCGTATTCGACCAACCGCAGACCGGCCAAGGCCGCGTCCTGCATCGGTAATGCCGCCATCCCCGCCGACAAAACGCCCACCATATTCCCCCGAGAATCGCCCCTATGCGTTTAAACCTATGGCGAAGATCAAAAGGGCGCAATGGTTGTCATCACGGGCTAACTGCCGCGCAAGGCTAACTTCAAGCGAACAGCCGCGCTTCAGCGAGATAGACCAAGCCGCCTGCCACGTAACCGGCCAGCGCCATCGGCCCGAACCGGCGCAGATACCACACGAACCCGATCCGCTCGATCCCCATCGCAGCGACGCCTGCCGCTGAACCGATAATCAGGATAGAACCTCCGGTTCCCGCACAATAGGCGAGGAATTCCCACAGGAAACTATCGGTCGGATGGATATCAAGGCTGAACATGCCCATCGCGGCTGCAACCATCGGCACATTGTCGATCACCGCTGAAAGCAGCCCGATCAGCGCGGTAATCACGTCAAGCCGTCCGATATGCGCATCGAGCCACGCAGCAATTCCGCCGAGCACGCCTGAATGCTCAAGTGTCGCCACTGCCAGCAGGATACCGATGAAAAACACAATTGCGCTCAGGTCTATCCGGGTGAGCGCCTCGGCAATAGTGATGCGCGGTGCATCATCGGCAGGATTGCGGCGGTGGATGACATCGCCGACCATCCACACTACGCCGAGCCCCAGCAGAATTCCCATGAACGGCGGCAGGTGCGTCACGGTTTTGAACAGCGGCACTGCCAGCAAAGCGCCAAGTCCGAGGAAAAACATCAGCCTTCGCTCAAATTGCGAAGTGTCAGACGAACTTAGCGCGGCTTCGGGCACAGCGAAGGCCCGCCCGCGAAACATCCAGACAATAATCAGCGTCGGCACCAGCGCGTTGACCAGCGAGGGCACGAACAGCCGGGTGATGATCGCGGTGCTGGTCACCTGCCCGCCGATCCACAGCATCGTCGTGGTAACGTCACCAATCGGCGACCAAGCCCCGCCAGCATTGGCGCAGATGATAACGAGGCCCGCGAGCATCATCCGGTCCTCCTGCACTCGCACCAGCTTGCGCAACAGCGAAACCATGATGATTGCGGTCGTCAGGTTATCGAGCACCGCGCTGAGGAAGAAGCTTGCGCCTGCGATCAGCCACGCCAGCGATGAAAGGCTGCGCGCGCGCAGCCGACTGGTGACCATTTCAAAGCCATCGTGCGAATCGATAACCTCGACAATCGTCATCGCGCCAATCAGGAAGAACGCCACCTGCGCGGTCGATACCAGCGAGTCGCTAAGTTGTTCGTCAACGGCATGCGGATCCCCCGCTGTTAGGGCGAAAACCGTCCACAACACGCCAGCCCCGACCAGCGCAGCGGCGGATTTGTTGATGCCGAGCGGCTCCTCCAGCGCAATGAAGGCATAGGCCACAACGAAAATGATTATCAGCGCGACAGTCATCGCGGGCTATCCCTTTATGCAGCTGTGGCGCTTTTATTCACCACTTGCCCACTTACCAAGAACCGGTGTTGGCCATGCTCGCCCACGGTTCCTGCTGCGGCAGTGACCCGTCCTGCAGCAGTTCGAGCGAGATACCATCGGGCGTCCGCACAAAGGCCATATGGCCATCGCGCGGCGGGCGGTTGATCGTCACGCCGTGCGCCATCAACGCCGCGCAGGTCTGGTAAATATTGTCAACGCGGTAGGCGAGGTGGCCGAAATTGCGCCCACCTTCATAACCGGCCTCGTCCCAATTGTGCGTCAGTTCGACCTCGGCAACGCCTTCCTGTCCGGGGGCGGCGAGGAAGATCAGGCTGAAGCGCCCTTTATCGTTGTCGCTTCGCCGCACTTCCTTAAGGCCGATGATCTCAAACAGGCGGATCGTCGCTGCGGGATCGGAAACGCGGATCATCGAATGCAGATAACGGGTCATGGCGGCGGTGCACTCACAAGCGTGGAAAGCCTCGGATTACCCGCTGCCGTGATGCCTGCCAAGCGAAAGCGGCCCGCCCCGGTTTTCCGGGACGGGCCGCCATTCCTTCCTGCGGAAAGGATTAGAAGCTGGCGGTCAGTGAGACGACGCCAACAGTTTTCGACATGCGGTTGAACGCGGCAATGCAGGCAACATTGTTCAAGCAGCCAAAGCCCTTGTTGATGTCTGCCGAGCTGACATTGGTGCCAACCAGCGACGCATCAAGCGCCAGCATCTTCCACTTAACCGTCACCCCGACATTGTAATCGAGATAGGCCTTGCTCCATTCGAAACCGCCGCTGGTGTAACCAAGGTGCGAGTGAAACGAAATTGGCGTGTTGGGAATGCCTGCGCCGAGTTCACCATAAAGATAGGTGTTGTGGCGCTTGGGCGAAGTGAAATTGTAGTTGAACACCTTTTGTGCCGGGGCATAATAGACGCCGACCTTGGCAGTTGCCGGACCCAATGTCTTGGCAAGCGAACCATAGATCTCGTAATAATTGCCGAGTGGTGCACCCGGGTAGATATAGCCGTAAACGCCGGCATCGACGGTGACGCCGCTATCGCCGAGGCCGTGGGTATAGCCGCCGTAGACGTCAATTTCAGTGCCACCGATGTTGATCGGTGCCGTTCCAGCAGAGGCGCTCGATCCCCAAGTCGAGATATAGAAGCCCGAGCTGTGGCTAATCGTGATCGCGCCCTGAACAACCGGCTTGTTATCCGATTGGGCGAGGCCACGGAAGCGGTATTGCGACACGATGGCGGCGCTGCCGGTTACGGTAAAATCGCTAGGTGGGGCAGCTTCGTCTGCGAATGCTGGAGCTGCTGCGAATAAAACGCCCGCTAGGGCAGAAGCAGCCAGAAGGCTGCGGATGGACGTAAGCATGACTTTTCCCTCAGTTATGGAGTCGCTTCGTCCCGCCTGCTCCAATGCCGGAAGCCTCATTTATTGGGTCTTCCTATGCGCTGGTGAAATCAATGTGGAGCGAATTGCTGCGATGCACAAGAGAATTCATGTTACTCGCCGCTGGTTGCCCGCGATGTGTGGCAAAGCTGCAACGCACCCCGCATTCACCGCGCAGAAACGTTGATTGACGC
>JAYVNC010000256.1:0-3640 GCA_043758655.1 Novosphingobium sp. | reverse complement strand
TGACGTCTGAGCGACGGCGCGACAAGCGCCAAGGTTCGGGGGAACGGCATCAGCCCGCCTTAATTGAGCAGGGCGAGCCAAGCATGAGGGTTTTTGGGTGCGATGGGCGTGGGGGCGTCTTTCGAAGCCGCGATGCGGTACCTATGAGTTTCGTCACGCGATCGCCCGGGGCTTCGGCTCCGGGCGGTTTCGTTTTGGGACTTCGCTACTTCGGCATGGGGGTTAGGCATGGGGTAGCGCCTCATCGAGTACCCGGGCAAAGCAGGCAATCACAACCTTTTCCGCTCCCGCTCGTTTGAGCGCAGAAACACAAGCGCCGCTGGTTGCGCCGCTGGTCAGCACATCATCGACCAGCACGATCTTTGCTCCGACAATACGCGCTGCCTGTCTCGGGTTTAGGGCTATCGCGCCTGACAGGGCGCGGGCACGCGCCTTTCGTCCCAACCCGCCCAGCGTCGGCGTGGCCTTGCGGCGCACCAATGCATCAACCAGCAGGCTGGCCCCCTTCGCCTTGGCAATTTCGCGCGCTAATAGGGCGGATTGATTGAACCCGCGCCGCCACAGCCGCCAGCGGTGGAGCGGCACCGGGACGATCAGCCAATCGCTGCCCAGCGCACCAATTTTTGCTGCCATCAGCCGGGCAAGCAGCGGTGCCAGAGCGATGCGGTGGCCGTGTTTGAATGCCAGCACCAGCCGCCGCGAGGCATCGTTGTAGAGCGTCGCGGCCGCCAGCCCATCATGCCGGGGCGGGTCGGCAAGGCACGGCGCGCAGATTGCGCCATCCGGAACCGTGTCTGCGAAGGGCCGCTGGCACAGCGAGCACCAAGGCTCGCCGGGAATCACCAAATCATTCCAGCAGCTTGCACAAAGCCCCAGCTGCGCCGACAGTCCTTCACCGCACAGCGGGCAACGTGGCGGGAACACCAGATCAACAATTGGAACAAGCGCGGCAGGAATGGCCATAGCCGCAGCTTATCGCCCTCCCCCGGCTTCGCAAGCCTTGCGCGGCGCGTTATCGCACGGCAGGGCGCATTGATGGAATTGCCAGCGCCCCCGCAGATATTCTCGCCTCGCCGCCGGGTGCAAGCATTTGCAAGAGCACTGCAACGGCATTGCAAGCCAAATGCAGCGCAGTACATGGCCGCGGATGCTGGTGAGGACCTGCTCGAGCGACTGGCCTTCCTGCGCCACGATCCAAAGCGAGCGCTGGTGCTGGGTGATCGGGCTGGTGTTCTGACAAATGGATTGACCGCGCGTGGGGCAGAAGTCGTCACGTCCTCGCCATCCGACTTCGATCTCGAACTTCCCTGGCCGGAAAGCGGATTCGATTTCATCGCCGGGCTATTCGTTTTCGACACCACCAATGATCTGCCCGGTGCGCTGCTCCATATGCGGCGGGCATTGGCACCGGGCGGCCTCGCGATTGCGGTGATGGCGGGGGCGGGCAGCCTGCCTGTGCTGCGAGAGGTGATGTTAGCCGCCGATGGTGATCGCCCCTCGCCGCGCCTGCATCCGCAAGTCGATGTCCGCGCGGGTGGGCAATTGCTCCAGCGCGCGGGGTTTTCCAAGCCGGTGGTTGATAGCCGCAGTCTCTCGGTTCGCTATGGCAAGCTTGGGTCGCTGGTCGATGATCTGCGCGCGCAGGGACTGGCTAATCAGCTCGCTGATCCCGGCCCGCCGCTTGGCCGCGCCTCGCTTGACCGCGCAAATGCAGCCTTTGCGGCCAAGGCCGATGAGGATGGCCGCGTCACCGAAACCTTCCACCCTCTCACCCTGTCAGGCTGGCGTTCCTAACCTAACGATGCCTGCGCCGCCGCCAATCGCGCAATCGGCACACGATAGGGTGAGGCGCTGACGTAATCGAGGCCCACCTCTTCACAAAACGCAATAGAAGCTGGATCCCCGCCATGTTCGCCGCAGATGCCGAGCTTAATATCCGGGCGGGTCACCCTGCCCCGCTCCACCGCGAGGCTCACCAGCTGCCCTACGCCGTCAACATCAAGGCTGACGAACGGATCGCGCGCGAAAATGCCTTGCTCGACGTAAGCTGGCAGGAACTTCCCGGCATCGTCGCGGGACAGTCCTAGGGTCGTCTGGGTAAGGTCGTTGGTGCCAAACGAGAAAAACTCGCCCACCGCCGCGATTTCCCCGGCCATCAACGCCGCGCGGGGAAGTTCGATCATTGTGCCGACATGGTAGGAAATCACCCGGCCCTTTTCGGCAAAAACCTGCGCCGCCGCACTGTCGATCACCGCTTTGAGGATTTCCAGCTCGCGCCGTGTGGCGACCAGCGGGACCATGACTTCGGGAACCGGAGCCTCCCCGCCCGCCGCCGCAACATCACAGGCCGCCTCAAATATGGCGCGCGCCTGCATCTCGTAAATCTCTGGGAAGGTGATGCCCAATCGGCAGCCGCGATGGCCAAGCATCGGGTTGAATTCAAACAATTCATTCGCCCGGCGCTTGAGAGTGGAAACCCCCACGCCAATCGCCTCAGAAAGGTCATCGAACTCGGCGTCCGAATGCGGCAGGAATTCATGCAGCGGCGGATCGAGCAGGCGGATCGTCACCGGCAAGCCGGCCATAACGTCAAAGATCGCATGAAAATCCGCGCGCTGTTCGGGCAGCAACCGCGCAAGTGCCGCGCGCCGCCCTGCCTCATCCTCAGCCAAAATCATCTGGCGCACCGCGCTGATGCGTTTTTCGTCGAAGAACATATGCTCGGTGCGGCACAGCCCTACGCCCTCAGCCCCAAACTGGCGCGCAACGCGGCAGTCTGCGGGCGTTTCGGCATTGGTGCGCACTTTCATCCGCCGGTGTTTGTCCGCCCATTCCATCAGCGTGCCGAAGTGGCCTACTAGCTCGGGTTCAATCGTCGCAACTTTGCCTGCCATGATCTGTCCGGTGCTGCCATCGAGGGTGATGATATCGCCTTCGCTCAGCGCCCGCGCGCCGATCTTGAGCTTTCGCGATGCCATGTCGATTGACAAGCACGATGCGCCGGAAACGCAGGGCCGCCCCATCCCTCGCGCCACCACCGCGGCGTGGCTCGTCATACCGCCGCGCGCGGTGAGAACGCCTTTGGCCGCGTGCATGCCGTGGATGTCCTCAGGGCTGGTTTCGACCCGAATAAGTATTACTGCCTCACCCAGCGCGGCGCGCCGTTCGGCGGTATCGGCATCGAGGACAATCGCGCCCGATGCCGCGCCTGGGCTCGCCGGAAGCCCGGTGCCGAGCACATCGCGCACCGCCGCCGGATCGAGCGTCGGGTGGAGAAGTTGATCGAGCGCCATCGGGTCAATCCGGCGGATGGCCGTGGCTTCGTCGATCAGCCCTTCGCTCACCATCTCCACCGCCATACGCAGCGCCGCCTTGGCGGTGCGTTTGCCAGAGCGAGTCTGGAGCATCCACAATTTGCCGCGCTCGACGGTGAATTCGATGTCCTGCATGTCGCGGTAGTGCTTTTCGAGCAGATCAAACACCGCCGCGAGCTCGGTATAGGCGGCGGGCATGGCCTCTTCCATCGACAGCGGCTTGGCTCCGGCGCGTTTCCGCGCGGCCAGTGTCAGGTATTGCGGGGTGCGAATGCCGGCAACCACGTCCTCCCCCTGGGCATTGACCAGCCATTCGCCGTAATAGG
>JAYVNC010000255.1:0-3651 GCA_043758655.1 Novosphingobium sp. | reverse complement strand
TCCCATCCTCGCCGGAAGGCAGGCCGCATGTCGCAGGTCATGCGGCTTTCAGCCGAGGAAGGAAGGTTTGAAATGTGCGATTTGCAATTGATGTATCGGGAGTGCGGTGCCGAGACCCGCGACGATTATCTGCGCGATTTGGCGAATGAGAACGGCTTGCCGATTGCCTGTGTGCGGCGGATTGCCGACCGGCTTGGCGAGCGCGAGGATTTTGGTGCGCTTGTCCTGATTTGCGAAACGCGCAGGGGGCGGGTGCAATGAGCGCGACCCTTACCAGCCAGCGCGAACGAATTGCCCGGTTGAACGATTTGGCACGGCAGGCGATGGGGGTGGCTTGCACCGCAGTTGCGACAGCCGGTTTTCGGTCGCTGCCCGAGGTCGATCAATCTTGCGTCCGCGAACTGATCGAGACATTCGACGCCTTCGACGAGGACAATGACCCGCACGGCGAACGCGATTTCGGGGCGATCTATCAGCTTATCGATGGTCGCTGGATGACCGAGCGCCCCCGCAACCGCGACGACGAGCGCGAACGGGTGTTCTGGAAATTCGATTATTACGACTGCGATTTGCGGTTTGCCAGCGAGGACGCGGCAAACCCCGCCGTTACGCGGCGGGTGCTGACCATCATGCTTGCCGACGAATATTGAGCAGGGAGGGGACGATGACCAAGCGCAAAACCTTGCCGCAGATCACGCCGCCCGACCCTGCCCAGATCATGATGGCGGGTGTTCCGCCCGTCAGCATGGGCGAGCGGCTTGGCTGGCTAGCCGATCAGCCGATGCAGCAGCGTTGCGCGCAGCGCCCGCTCGACATCGGATTCTGGAATCCGATGCGTAACCAGCTTGAGATGTTCTGATCGGTGGTTTGCGCCGTCCGCGCGATGTTGATCAGGAATAGACATGGCGTTTACAGATGCTTTTCGTTCAAAGCAGCTTTTCAATTGCAAGCCGCTGTTCGGCATGTTTTGCCGGATTGTCTGCCTTGAGTTTGAGCAGATTTTGAACTTTCCACCGGACAGCGGGAAGCTGCGCAGCTTGCGGTAGGCCAATCACATCGAAATCTGGTGCGCCGTCGATCAATGACCGCAGGAATGCCGCAGCGTTTTCATCGAGGCGTGATCGCACATCGGAGATCACGCGCTGGCGCGTTTCCACCAGCGCACCGATTGTCACTGGCTCATATGTCATGCCCTCAAACTCATTGGCAAATGGCTTGTCGAGATCGAGCAGGTTGGGATCAAGCAATTCGTGCGGCGGACGGCCAGAGCTTGCGAGATAGACGAGGAAGGTGCGGAGCAGATCATCGGTCAGCCCTTCATTCTCATAGAGCAATTTGACATCATAGAGATCGCGGGGGTGTTGACGGTCGAGCGCGGCGGTGATCTTACCCGCGAATAAATCCTTGAAAGCCACCACCGGCATTTCTGCGAAACCGAAGGCGGCCTGAACACCCTGGGTGACACGCTTGCGCGCTACCGGGTGAACCGTGCCGCGCAGGACGGGCGAGGTTTCGACTTTTACCTCAGCCGGCCCCTGCCTGACGAGCAGGCGCGTTTCATTCTGGCCGCCGCCCGCGATTCGCTCTGCCTTCGCGCCGACCAAGCCCTTGTTTATCTGTTCGACGATACGCGCCAGCGCGGCATCAATGTTGCGTAAGCTGGTCGGACGATCCTCAATCGGCAGATAGACGAGATCAACATCGACCGACAGGCGCGGCATGTCGCGATAAAACAGGTTGATGGCCGTGCCGCCCTTGAGCGCGAACTCGGCTTCATCGGCCACAAACGGCAATATCCGCACCAGAAGCTGCACCTGTGCTGCATAGCGATCATAGGCCATCGGCGGCTCCCGCTGGCACAGGCAGGAATTCAGGCGGCACCATGATCCGATAGAGGGGGTGCAATTTGCCGCCCTTCACAAGCGCCCGGTCACCCGTGCCGAGATTGACGGCTGCCGCATCGAGATATTTGAACCACGGATGATTATGGCGCGCGGCGAAGACGAAGAAGAGGCGCTTCACCCGCACATTGTTGCACGATGCGAGCAGCATCATCAGCGTGTCGGGGCGGAGCGTTCGCAGAGATTCGAATATCTTGTCGATACCGTCAAAACCCGCATTGTCCGGCAATTCATAAAGCGCTTCCAAGATGGCGCGCTCGGGCTTGGACGCCTTGAGCACCCAGCGTTCGGGGCTGGCAGCCGGATCACCGACCGGGCCAACTTCGCTATCCGCATCCGGCCCGAACAGCACACGGCTGCGTTTCACGAAATGGGCATCAACCGGCAGCTTGAACAGCCAGTTCGGTATGTCTGCGCCATAGAGCATGACGGTCTCGTTGCCGCCGAATTTGAGATAATGGATCAGGCCGTGAAGCGCGAGCGCGCTGGTTCCACCGATATGGAAGTCATAGCCCATGATCCATTGCGCGGAGAGCAGCGGGATTTTCCAGTCGCTGGTTGCGCCTTGCGCCTCGTTGACGGTAAAAGGACGGCGATAGACGCCGTGTGCCACCCGCTCCAGCCAGCCACGCCTGATATAGTCATGGACGGATTGCTTGGCGATGGCCTGCCTGGACATCCATGCGGAATCGACAAGGTAGCCGGGGGGCACATTGTCGAGCAGCTTCTTTAGCTTTCCGTCGTTTCGTCCGTTCATGGCTTACTTTATGGCATAATCTCAAAGGGAATGCAACTATCTCTTTACTTATTTCTATATAGGTCTGTGTTTAACGGACTTATGATCCATTACATACAGAAATGCTTCCCAACCATCGCGACCGGCATCTACCGAACCAAAGCAAGAACCTTGTTGCTCCCCATTCCGGCCTCCCGCGCTAAGTCCAGCACTTCGACGGCCTTGAGCTTAAATTCCGGGGCGAGATGCGCATAGCGCAGCGTCATTGCGTAATCGCTATGGCCGAGCAGTTCGCGGATCGTGTTGAGATCGACACCACCCATCGCCAGCCGCGACGCAAAATGATGGCGCATGTCGTGCCAGCGGAATGCCGCAATCTGCGCATCCTTGAGCAGCCGACGCCATGACGTGTTCACGCGGTCGAAGCGCACGCCCGCCTCGTTCACAAAGGCCAGCCCAGTCGTTTCCTCGCATTGGGCGCGCCAGTTGAGCAGCGCCGAGGTAGCTTCGCGGTTGAGCGGGATATGGCGAGTGCGTCGGGATTTGGCGGTCGCGCCGGTCACGGTCAGCAGGCGGCGGTCAAGGTCGATGTTTTCCCAAGTCAGATCGAACAGTTCGCCGCGCCTGCATCCCGTATTGATCGACAGCAGGATCAGCGGCTTCACATGGTCGGTGAACACACAATCGCGCAGGCTGGGCAGTAGCACATAGCCGCGTTCGCCGCGCCAGTGATTGGCGGAGTCGCGTTCGGCACGGCGGCGCTCTTCACGCGCTTCGATGGCTTCGCGCAGCCGGTATTCCTCGGCATCGCTGAGATAGCGAACCTTGAGGCAGTCATCGACGCGGGCCTTCTTGATCTTAGCGAGCGGATTGACCGGCAATATCCCCCAATCGACGGCGCGATTGAAACTAGCTTTGATCGACGAAATGTCGCGGTTGATCGTCTGGTTGCTCAGGCCGCGTTCGACCTTCGTCGCGCGCCACCGCTCGACATCGAGGCCGGTGATCTTGTCG